>NZ_QSTQ01000029.1:0-19489 GCF_003438275.1 Collinsella sp. OM07-12 | reverse complement strand
TAAGTGCTTTCCTTTGCGTGCGGAACTCGCGACAAACTTAACCCCTGCCCTCAGCCCCGGAGACCCTCCCTGCCGTCACATTATTCAACCAGTTTTGCGGGCGTGCGCCGCTGCGCGGCTAGCCCGCGTGCTCCTCGGCGGGGTTGGTCTGATGGATCTTGTTGAACTTTGACCTTTGGCTCATAAAAAACGGGAGATGCGATCTGCATCCCCCGTTTTTGTTGCGGTTACTCTAGGTCAATAAACTTGGTGCTTATGATTTGGCCGTCGTTGACGAGCATTCTGGCCATAGTGGGACCTCGGGTACCTCTGGGGTAGCTGGCGCTGCCCGGGTTGAGGACCAAGCAACGGCCCACTTGGGCTTCTTTGGTTACGTGGGTGTGGCCGTTGATGGCTACGTCTACGGATCCCACCGGGAGGTCTTCGCGGTAGTGGGCTACAGCGAATTTGAGGCCTTCGTAGGTAAAGAGCGCCAGGCGATCCACATCGGGGCCGTAGTCGCGGTAATAATCGTTGTTGCCCAGTACGGCGCGCACAGGGGCGATGGTGCATAGATGCTCGTAGTCCATCTCCGACGTAAGGTCGCCGGCATGGATAATCAAATCCGCACCTTTAAGCTCGTCTAAGAGCGCGGGCGAAAGATAGCCGTGGGTGTCCGAGATGATGTCGATACGCTTGGCGCTTGCACTGTTCATGGGATCCTTTCCGCAAAAAACGATTTGGCAGATACATACAAAAAGGCCCCACGGCTCCGCAGACGATAGGTCCACAGGGCCGCGGGGCCAGTGTGCTAGAGACTCAGAGCCTTCTTGAGCGGCACGACGCGGCGGCGCGAAACCGGCACGCGTTCGTCGACGCCCGTAATGCCCAGCTGGATGGCGCCCGAGGGCACCGTCTCAACGTCGGTAACGCACGCCAAGTTGACGATATAGCGGCGGTGAACACGGAAGAAGCCAAAGTCGCAGAGCTTGGCCTCAAACTGCGCCAGCGAGGTCGTCGACAAAAAGCGATCATCGACGGTATAGATGCAGGAGTAATCGTCCTTGGCCATGATAAAGCGAATGTCGTCCACGGGAATGAGCACCTTGCGGCCGCCCTTTTCCACCGGGATACGCTCGATGGTCACCTTGCTGTCCGTAACCGGCTTAGCGCGTTGCATGACCTTCTCGATCGCGCGATCCAAGCGAGCTTCCTCGACCGGCTTCATCAGATAATCGACAGCATCCACGTCGAATGCCTCGACCGCATGGTCGCTATACGCAGTCACAAACACGATCGCCGGCGGATTTTTGAGCTTATGCAGCGCCTCGGCAAGTTGCAGGCCCGAGGCACCGGGCATCGAGATATCGAGAAACACGACATCCACGCGACTTTCCATAAGCATCTCGATGGCGGAGCGGACGCTCGACGCCTCCGTGATCGTGCCGATCTTGCCCGTTTGCTCGAGCAAGAAGCGAAGCTCCGAGCGAGCCGGCGCCTCATCATCCACAATCATCGCACGCAGCATAGGGATAAAACCTTTCGTCAACTAACTACGCCGGGCATCCGTCGCATGACGTTGAGCCCGTAGCCTTTTATTTTACTCTTGAATGTCAAAGATGCTCTCTGACAAATCAAGATGAAGAAGCACTTTGGCGCCCTTGCCCGGCGACGATTCGACACGAGTATAGGAGTGTGGCCCATAAAAGCGATGGATGCGTTCCGAAATATTGTGCATGGCCACACCGGCGCCGCCGCCCTGGGGAGAGCTGGCGTCGGGACGGGCAGAGCGCTCGTCAAACAGTCTGGCAGCGGTACCCTCATCCATGCCCACGCCGTTATCAGCAACGGCAATCAAGATTGCATCCTCGCCGTCTTGGTGAACGGTCACGTCGATCCTCAGGGCGCCGTCATCGCCCATACCATGACGCACGGCGTTCTCGACAATCGGCTGAATCACGAACGCCGGCACCAGCGTATCTTCCACGTCCTCGGACACATCGAACGTTGCAAGCACGCGGTCCTCGCCAAAGCGGGCCTTCTCAAAGGTAAGGTAGCGCTTGGTCTGTGCGACCTCGTGCGAGACCGGAATAAGCGATCCCGAGTTGTCGAGCGTGGCGCGATAGAACGATGAGAACTCACGAAGCAGTTCGCGGGCCCGCAACGGGTCGGTGCGCGTAAACGATGCAATGGTGTTCAGCGTGTTGAACAGGAAGTGCGGGTTAATCTGTGCCTGCAGCGCACGCACCTCGGCGCGCGCCGTGAGTTCCTTTTGCACCTCGAGCTCGTGGATGGCGAGCTGCGTGGACAAGATCTCGGCAAAGCCCGAGGCAAGCGCGTACTGAGTACGGTCGACGGCGCGCGGGGTCTTGTAGTAGAACTTGAGCGTGCCGACGGTACGATCGCCCACCTTGATGGGAGCGATAATGCCGGCGGGGACTTGGTTGTGCGAGCCGTCCGAACCCACGACATCCACCATACGGTTGAACGACTGCACGATGCCATGTTCGATAACGTAGCGCGTTGCAAGCGTGTGGATGGGAGAATCTGGCAATAGTTTTTCTTCAAACTCGCCCGCGCAAGCAAGCACGTTTTCCTCGTCGGTGATGGCCACCGTCATGGCGCGCGTCTCGGGCAAAATGCGCTGGCACACCAAACGCGCCGACTCCTGCGTCAGACCGCCCTTAATGTCCTCGAGCATGGCCGAGGCCACCGAGAGCGTCTCTTCGGTGTACTGCGAGCGCACCGAATCGGGATTGAGCGTCAAAAAGATAAAGATGCACAGAAAGATGCATAGCAGCGCGCAGGCAATCACCGTGGCGATCGGCTCGATGCCGGTCACCAGGGCAAAAATAAAGTACATCAGCACGCAAATGGCGCAGGCAACGGCAATGATGCGAAAGATTGATAATGAACTATCGCGCTGGGCGCGGCGGTCGATCATTCGGCCCCCTCCAGGATACTGATCAGTTGTGCGTCACGCCAAAGCCCGTCCATGATCTTGGGCCAAAAGCTCTGGAAACGCAGGTAGCTTGCAGCGTTTTGGCGCGCATAGGCCTTTGCCTCGTCGATACCATGGCGCCAGATGCGCAGGTAGCCCTCATGCTCGCGGGTAAACACGCTGCGGACCATAGCGGTCTTGCGCACGCGGTCGTCGAGCTCGCGCGAAATCCACGGGCCCGGGTAGGGCATGAGCGATGCCGCCGTAACGGGAATGAGCTCCTTTTGATGCGCGGCGAACGTCAACTTGGCCCGTTCGTAGTACCAACGGTATACATCCTGCATAAAGCGCGGTGAGCGCTTTTCGGACTCCGGAGGCAAATGGCGCACGGTCCACTCGTTATCGAACCACACGTCGTAGCCAAACATGCGCATGTTAAAGAGGTAATCCAAGTCCTCGCCGCGGGTGATAAACGGGTCAAAGGCCACACGCGTAAAGGCGCGGGCGTGCAAGGCCATCAGGCCGCCGCACACGTAGTTGGAGCGCGAGATGCGGGTGCCCGAGAGCGCCTTTTTCATCCAACGGTTGAACTCGATGCGCTTGGTCCACCAACGATGGCAGATGCCCGCCTTGTCCGTGGGAGCCAGCGGCGATCCGTCGCGATCGTAGAAATAGCCGCTCTTGACCAAGATCGGCAGGCCCTGACGCGTCTGCTGACCCAGCGCGTAAGTCGCGCGCTTCATAAAGTCGGCATCGATGACAGTCTCATCGTCATCCAAAAAGATAACCGCGTCATGCCCCAGCACAGCGGCACAGGCCAGCCCCATGTTGCGGATGGCGCCGTAGCCTCGCAGACTCACGCACTCGCCCGAACCCTTGGGCGCGATCTGAGCAACCCGGTCTGCGATGCGCGAGGCCTGGGTGTTGGTGACAACGGTGACCTTGAGCGTGGGATGCGCGTCGACAATCTCGTGCACGCGCAGCGACACATCGGCTGTGGCAGAAACGGGACAGACCACCAAAAGGATGATGCGCGGGATGTCGCGCACCTGTTCAAGCGAGGCCAGGCAGCGGTCGAGTTCGGGATTGTCGGCGTTGAGTCGTGTCGAATGGTCATAGGTGCCAGGGGCGTTTGCGCGAGCGTCATCGCCCGCCCAATACGTTGGAATCACGACCGTGGCGTTCATGCCTTACCCTCCCTGCAACACAAAAGCGGGACGCCGCCAAACACAGGCGACGCCCCGCGACCTAGCTGACTCCATCATACCCACTTGGGCTAATCATTGTTCGAAAGTCAGAATGTTTATTGCGGATAGCCCCAAAAGAGTATCGCGGCGGACGCAATTACCGGCAAGTTCCTATGCGGCCTGCTCTGCCGTTTGAGACATGCGGGACAGACGGACCAGCAGCGCAAAGCCCACCACCAGCAGCACGCCGATAGACAGGACGCCCAGCGAGGGGTTGCCGGTCAGCGAGGTGACGACCGACACCAAGAAGGTGCCCATAACACTTGCATAGCGGCCAAAGATATCAAAGAAGCCGTAGTACTCGTTGGACTTATCCTTGGGAATAATGCGGCCAAAGTAGCTGCGGCTGAGCGCCTGCACGCCGCCCTGGAACAGGCCGACCAAAATGGCAAGCACCCAAAACTCAAAGGCGGTCTTGAGGAAGAACGCGGCAAAGAGCACGATGCCCATATAGGCGGCGACTGCCACCAAGATCATGTTGAGCGTGCCCACGCGGCCGGCGAGCTTGCCGTAGATGATGGCGGACGGGAAAGCCACAAACTGCGTGACGAGCAGCGCCAGGACCAACTGGGTCGAATCGATGCCCAAGGCCGATCCGTAGCTGGTTGCCATGGAGATGACCGTGTGCACGCCATCGATATAGAAGAAGAACGCGATCATGTAGACCAGCACGGTCTTGTTGTGGGCGATCTCGCGCATGGTGTGTCCGACCTCGGAGAACACGCCGCCCACAATGTGGCCGATGGTGTCTTCGGGCTTGCGCTCGCGACCGTATTTTTGCTTATAGGTGCGGATGAGCGGCAAGGTAAAGATGAGCCACCAGGCGCCGGTGATAATAAACGACAGGCGCGTGGCCAACATGGTGGGGACGCCAAGGGCCGGACCGCCCATAATGAGTGCCAGGCAGATGATGAACGGCACGGTGGAACCGATGTAGCCCCAAGCGAAGCCCGAACTCGACACGGCGTCCATGCGCTCATCGGTGGTGACATCGGGCAACATGGCGTCGTAGAACGTCATAGACGAGTTGAGGCCGATGGTGCACAGCACATAGACGGTCAAAAACGCCATGGCGGACATCGGGATAGCCTGTGCAAAGCAAAGCACGAGACCCGTCAGGAAGAAGCCCAAGAAGAACTTGATCTTGTTGCCGGCGTAATCGGCAAGCGCGCCCAGAATGGGCATGAGCATGGCGATGACCAGCGAGGCGATCGTCTGCGCATTGCCCCAGGCGACCACCAGGTCGGCCGAGGAAGCGCCGGTATTGATGGCGTTAAAGTAAATGGGCACCACCGAGGTATTGAGCAGCACGAGGGCCGAGTTTCCCACATCGTACATGACCCAGTTACGCTCGAGCTTGGTGTATTTCATGGACAGGGACCCTTCGTATTCGCCCGATATGCAGTTAATTCATCGTACCCCAATTGTCCAGAAGCACCGGTAAGGATTCGGCAAAGGGGCACGCATGGGCCCTATTCCTCGCGGTCGAACTCCTCATCGACATTGAGCACGCGACCGCTGTAGTTGACGTGACTGGTCACGGCCTCCATGTCGCCGGTCTCGATAAAACGCGCGACCGTACACTCGTAATCGACCAGCGCGCGATCAAAGACCTCGGGGAAGCTCTCGGTCGAGACTTCATCGGTAAAGGGATTCTTCCATGTCAGATGGCCCAGGTTACCGGTGCGCTCGGGCAGCTCCGTTGTCACGCGATGGGCAAGGCCGTCGAGCAGCGAGTAGTCGTGCACCAAGCCCTCAACCAACGAGATCGCGCGCGTCTTTACGGAGCCGGCCGGCTCAATCGCGCGGTAAAGTCGCTGCATATTGGCAACGGCGGCACCGTATTCCCCCGCCGGAATGTCAATGCCGTACACGCGTCCGGCAACATAGCTCATCAGCACGCCGGCAACGCGATTGATACGGTCGGTGGTAACGATCTCGCCCGCCGGCGAGTAATCGTCGACCGTAGCGCCATCGCGTTTAAGCTGCAGCATCAGTACATCCAGGTCGCTCTCGATCACGGCATGGACCTGACTGCTCGAATCCTCAAGCTCTGAATCGGACTCCACGATGCCAAACTGTTGCTCATAGACAAAGGGGTGGGCGTTGCGGTCGAGCACGTAATGAGACAGCAGGCCCAGCGCAAAGGCGCGACCCAAGCTGGCGTCGCGCGGCAACAGATGCGACACGCCGTCGCGCAGGCACGCGAACTGGCGAGACATACGCGACCGATGCATGACCTGCGCCAGCAGCGTGCAGTCGGAAACACGCGGTGTCAGAATGTGAAAGAAAAACGGGTCGGGGCCTTGGTTGCCCAAGATAAAGGCAATGCGCTCTTCATCGGACGTGATGACGCCCTGCGGAAGACGGTCGATGCTTTCCTCGCCAAACAGATGATGGGTGATAAGCGCGGGCATAATGATCCTTTCGATTTCATTCGATGCCACCCATTATGCCCACCGCGCGCCCATGCCAAACCTGCGATGGTAAACGACGGCACGCAGACCGTCTACGCAAGCCCCAAGTGTGCTTTAACCTCGGCAGCGCGACGGCGGGACACGGGCACCGTCGAGGTTACGCGATCGAGCCTGAGCTCCATAAGACCCGTGGAACCGATCTCGACATTGTGCACGTCTTCCAAATTGACCAGATAGCTGCGATGAACGCGAATAAAGCCCTCGGAGACCAAGCGACGCTCGAGCGAAGAGATCGACTCATTGATCAGGTACGTTCCCTCGGCGCAGATGGCGTTGCAAAAATCGGCGCGCGCCTCAAAGTAGCAGACGTCTGCGGCGGGAATGAACACCTTTTTGCCCCCGCGGTCCACCGTCAGACGCAAAGGCTGGCGCGGAGCGTGGATAACACGACGGACACCCAAGGCTGCCTCGATCTTGTCGAGTGCCTTTGACAGGCGTGCGTCCTCGACCGGCTTGACGACATAATCGACGGCATCGAGGTTATAGGCATCGGCCGCATACTCGGCAAACGCCGTCACAAACACAACCACCGGCGGCGTCTTTAGGTTCTGCAGCGTCTCGGCAAGCTCAATTCCCGAGCGGCCGGGCATGGTAATGTCTAAAAACAGCACGTCGGGCTTGTTCGACAGAATCGACTCCACGGCTTCGGTGACATTGCCCGCCTCGGCAATCTGGCCCACACGCGTATCCTTTTCCAACAGATAGCGTAGCTCAGCCCTAATGGGAGGTTCGTCATCAACCACCAAGATGTTCCAGCCTTCGGACATATGTGCTTCCCCTCTTTTTCTCTCAATCCAACCGCGTGCTACGCCGTCAACGGCGCCGGCTCATGCGGCTCGCCGTTCAGCTCGACGATGACCTGCGTTCCCACGCCCCCCTGGGACTTCACGCGCATGCCGGAATCTTCTCCGTAAAAGAAATGGATGCGCTGAAGCACGTTGAAGAGCGCCAGGCCGCAACCTCGCTTGACGGAGCCGTCGGCGGTAATGCTCTCGGGCTCCTCCAGGCGATGTTGCTCAAACAGATGTGCGCAGACCTCTTCGCTCATACCGATGCCATCGTCCTCGACGATGATCTCCAAACCGTCATCGGTCTCGAAAGCCCTAACATGAATAGAAAGCGGCTCGGTCTCGCGCTGCGCGTGCTTGATGCAGTTTTCGAGCAACGGCTGCAAGATAAACGGCGGCACCATGCAATCGCGCACCTCAAAGTCGATATCGACCGAGACGCGCAGACGGCCGTCGCCATAACGAGCCTGCATAAGATTGATATAGCGAGTGCCCTGTTCCACCTCGTGCTCGAGCGTGGTGAGCGTATCGGAATCAGAAAGCGTCTGACGATAGTAGTTGGAGAAGTCGATCAGCAGCGACCTGGCCTTGTCGGGCTCGGTTCGAACGAGCGACACGATGGTGCTGATGGTGTTAAACAGAAAATGAGGATCGACCTGCGATTGCAAGGCACGCAGCTCCACGCGGGCCGTAAGCTCGTCCTGGCGCTCGAGCTCAAAGCTCGCAAGCTGCGTGGAAATGAGGTCGGCAAAGCCCGAGGCAAGCGCCGTCTGGCGCATATCGATGCTGCTCAGACGGGGATAATACAGCTCGAGCGTGCCCACGCAATGCCCGCGCACGGTAAGCGGTGCGACAATACCGGCGCGCAGGCGCGGAAAGTAGCCACCCGTCTCGGTCGAGGCATCGCGCGAGAACACGCTTTGCTCACCGCTGTTGATCACGCTGAGCGTAGTCCGCAGTACCACCGGGGTGCCCGCGGGGCATTTTGCCGAGTCCTCGCCCCAGCTTGCCAACACCTGCTTGCCGTCGGTAAAGCAGATGGCAGAGGCGATAGTTTCGGACAGGATGATCTTAGAGGCGCCCAGGGCAGCTTCGGGCGTAAGGCCGCGCGACGTGTAGGCGAATATTTTTGATGCGATGGCGAGCGTGCGGTCGGTTGCGCTCGATGTGAGGTCGTCGGGAACGACAAAGACGTACGAGAAGAAGAAGCACAGCATGACCAAGCCGGCAATGACGACAACGGCCGGAACGGGATTGGGATTATCGGTTAGATCCCAGATGAGCAGCAGGATAAGCAGCGGAACGACAATACCGAGCAAGATGGCTTGAACCACATGCTGAGCGGTACGAAAGACCTTGGTAGAGTTGTAGCTCTTGCCCAGAATCAGCCTATTGAGATCCACCGTCATCCCCTTCTTACTGACGCACCCCATAGCAATAAAGAGGGCCGCAAGCGACCCTCTCCATTGCATTATGCAATCAAATACTGTGTTTTACATCCAGCCATCGATGAACGGTAGCTTAGGCGCTGTACTTGTTTGCCTCGCCGAAGCTGCCGGCTTCGACAATCCAGCCGTCCTTCATGATGACGTCCATGTTGTCGGTGTTGAGCACGTGGATGTCGGCGGCGACGTCACCATTGACGACCAGCAGGTCGGCGCACTTGCCAGCCTCGATGGAACCGGTCTCGTCCTCGATGTGGCACATCTTGGCACCGTTGAGGGTGGCGCAGGTGATGGTCTCGACCGGGGTGAAGCCGATCTTGTCGACGAACTCGTACATCTCCTCGATGGAGCAGGTGCCGTACGGGGTGACGAAGGAGAAGGAGTCGGAGCCGATCGTCATGACGACGCCGCGCTTCTTGGCCTCGCGCAGGCAGTCGTAGTTGCGCTGCAGTTCCTTCTCGACCAGGGTGCCCTCGTACTTGTCGTGCAGCTCGGGGACGTAGACGGGCGGATAGGTGGCGTACCAAGTGGGCAGGAAGGCGATCGTCGGGGTGAAGAAGGTGCCCTGCTCGGCCATGAGGTCCATGGTGCGCTCATCGATATCGAAGCCGTGGATCAGCTGCTCGCAGCCAAAGCGGACGGAATCGTAGGCAGCGGCGTGGTTGTTGTAGCAGTGGCTCCACACGGGGATGCCGACCATCTTGGCCTCTTCGACCACGGCCTGAATCTCCTCGGAGCAGTAGTGCTGGTCGCGGCCGGAGTCCCAGCGCCAGATGCCGCCACCGGTAGCCCAGATCTTGATGGCATCGGGGTTCTCGCGCAGGCGACGGCGGACGGCCTTACGCAGATCCCAAGGACCGTCGACCTGATCGCCCCAGGGGTGCGATTCCTTGTTGAGCTCCTGGCTGCAGTGGTGGGAGTCGCCGTGGCCGGCAACGCGGCAGAAGCCAAGGCCGGTTGCCAGAACGCGCGGGCCCTTGAAGACGCCCTTGTCGATGCAGTCACGGATCTGGATACCAAAGCGGCCGATCTCGCAGACGGTGGTGAGACCGTGGGTGAGGCAGTCGTAGGCCTGCTTGACGGCGACGGCCTGCTTCTCGAGGAGCGGCTGCATGACCCAGTCGGTGTCATCGTCGGTCAGGTTGCCCGAGAAGTGCAGGTGGGTGTCGATCAGGCCGGGAAGGACGGTCTTGCCGGCGGCGTCGATAACCTCAACGCCCTCGGGAAGGTCCTGCATGACACCGGCGTACTCGATCTTGCCATTGTCGTCGACGAGAACGAGGGAGTTCTCGACCGGCTCGGCACCGGTACCGTCGATGAGCTTGCCGCCAACGATTGCATACTTAGTGGACATGGTTCCTCCTTATGGATCCATATAGTGGGCGAGGCCGCGTTGGGTTAAGGCCTCACAAAACTACCCAAGTGGTGCTGGGTTCGGTGCGCGGGAGAGAGGGCCCCGCACACCCGATCCGTCCCGGCTAGGCGTTATTTTTTGCGGGAATTGGTGAAGGCCATGAGGGCCAGGCCAACAGCCAGCCAGCCGATCACGATGCTCCACTCCACCATGTTGAGGGAGGCGGGAGAGAACGGGATCACGAGCAGGCCAATGATGGTGCCGCAGGCAACGATAGCGAGGCTGATGCCAAACTTGCCGCCGGGCACCTCGTAGGGACGAGGCAGGTCGGGCTCGGTGAAGCGCATGCGCAGGCAAGCGAGGGCGACCATGCCGCAGGAGAAGATGAAGGCGAGAGCCGACACGTTGGTCAGAGGGATGAGCATGTTCTTGCCCAGGAACGGACCGACGACGGTGATGACGCCCAGAACGACGCAGGCGAGCTTGGGAGCGCCGGACTTGGGATCGACCTCGGCGAACTTCTCGGGCAGCTGGCCCTTGCGGCCCATGGCGAGCATGATGCGGCTCGTGGCGCCGTAGAAGGAGTTCATCGGGCCCATGGGTCCAAGCGTGGCGATGACGAGCATGGCCAGGTACAGGAGCATGTTGATGCCCTTGAGGCAGGCAAGCGCGGGAACCGGGCTCTTAACAAACTCATGCCAGTCGAGGATGGTGCCGAACGAGTAGATGCAGACCATGTAGAAGCCGCCGGCGGCCAGCAGAGCCAAGGAGATGATCTTGCCGAACTTGTTCCAGTTGAGGCCCTCGGCTGCTTCCTCAGCCTGCTGAGGAATGGTGTCGAAGCCGGCGTAGAAGAACGGGGTCAGAACCAGGACCGAAACGATGCCTGCGAACAGGCTGGTGCCCTCGGTAGCGGGCTTGCCGCCGCCAGCACCGGTGACCTGGGAGAACACGGGCATGGCGTTGTCCGGCGAGCCGGTGAACAGCGAGACGCCCATGGCGAGTAGCATGCCGCAGAGCAGGGCCTTGGTCAGGAAGGCCTGCAGCTTGGCGGCCGAGCTGGCACCGCGGAAGTTGAGGAAGATGACGTAGGTTGCAAAGCCGAGCGCGATCAGCGTCGGGAACAGGTAAACGTCGGCGCCCAGGATGGTGTAGAGCTTGACGGCGCGCAGCCACTCAAGGCCGGGCAGGCTGCCGAACATCTCGGACACGAGGGTCGAGATGGCGATGGCCTCCCACGGGCACAGGATGCCGTTGCCCAGGGCCAGGAGCCAGCCGGTGATGTAGCTCATCGTACGGCCAAAGCTACGATCGACATACTCGACGATGCCGCCCGAAATTGGGATAGCAGCCGTGAGCTCACCAAAAACAGCTCCGACGGGCACGAGGAAGATTGCGCCCAAGAGGAATGCAATCATAGCGGGAACGGGACCGCCGCCCACGACCATCCAGTCGCCGACCTGCAGAACCCAACCGGTACCGATGATGGCACCGAAACCGATGGTGAAGAAGTTCCAGAGCGAAAGCGTTTTCTTCATGCCGCCGTTGTCCTCGACTGCAACTTCTGCGTTCTTGTCCGCCATTGTTCCCCTCCTTTCCTTTTTGACGCCCCCTGGCGTCACCCCTTGCGCGGCCTGTTCGACCGCGCGCTTTTATTTCGTGGCTTTAAGATACGGCCTCGGCGCCACGCTGCCGCTTATGGCTCGACCGAAGGCAGAACTGCAAAACGAGCGGCGCCGTTTTTGGGACGAACGGCGGGAGACGTCATTCGTCCTGGACGCTTTCATCTTGTCTGCTTTTGGATACCTGTTGCCGTGACGCTTGGCGCGCGGCGCGGCAACGTTCATACCATTTGTCAGGCTTTTGGCGCACATACCCATGTGTCGTGCATCTTTTTATGTAGGATAGACAAGTTACACACGAGGCAAGGTGATTCGAATGGCATACGGATACAATGACGGCGACCAACGGCCACAAAGCGTGCGCCTTGCCGGCCGCACCACGCCAACGCCCAGAAGCACCTCCGACAACGGCAACCAGCAGCGCCCCCAAGAGCAGCCCGGGGCTTCATCTCGGCAACAAAGCCGTACCGTGCAGCAGTCAGACCGCGTGAGTACGAGCGCACGCCAACGCCAGACCGACACATCACAGCCGCGCCGCTACGATCGCCGTAAGACCGACTACTACGTTAAACGCTCCTTTTCGCGACCTCAACGCGATCGCGGCAATTCCGCCCCTCACCCCGCGTCGCATACCACAAGCCACGTGCTTCCGGCCCGCCGCCTACGCCTTGCGCTTTGCTCCATCGCCGCCTGCCTCGTCTTTGTGTTTTTGGGATCCTGTATCTCCCACGGATCAGCCGGTCTTGAGCCCACTGCCGAGGACAAGCTGCTTAAAGCTCCCGTCGCGCCCGGTTACTCCTTTGCGTTCTCGACCCCACGCTCGCAATGGCAGGCCGGTACCATGCCCCACATCTACCAAATTGACCCCGCATGGTCGGAGCTGTCCTATGCCGGTGGCACTATCCGCGAAAACGCTTGCGGTCCCACTTGCCTCGCCATGGTCTATATCTTTAAGACCGGCCACACCGATAAGACGCCGGTCGATATATGCGCGCTGGCCGAAGCCGGCAACTACGCCCCCACTGGTGCCACCGAGTGGTCGTTTATGACAGGCGGTGCGTGGCAGCTGGGACTCAACGGAACACAGCTCTATAACGATCGTGAATCGATTACCCAAGCACTTCGCTCGGGTGCGCCCGTTATCGCCGCAGTGCACCCCGGTACGTTTACCAACGTAGGCCACTACATCGTGCTCTACGGCATCGACGATGCCAATCAGATTGGCGTCTACGACCCCAACTCGGCCAGCCGCAGCGCCCGTCGCTGGGGCGTCGTAGAGGTCCTCAACGAAGTCGAAGCCATGTGGGCCTACTACTAGTCATTGGGCACTCATTGGGGACAGACTTAAACGAGTGGTCGTTGGGGACAGTCTTACGGACGCCGGCCGAGAGCAGACGAAAAGGGCCATCCCGAACTGCTTGGAACTGCCAGCACGGAAAGCGCATCCTGCTTTGGGGCCCAATAGCGGGATGCACTTTCCGTTAGCGGCCCGTTTGGGAAACTAGGGACCGCTTTTCGACAAAAATCCGGGATGCATTTTCCGATTGAGGGCCTCAAGGAAACCGCACCCCATGTTGGACGCTCATTCTGGGATGTGCTTTCCGCAGTTGATCGATGCGGCCTTTAAGGACTGTCCCAAGCTGCCGGCAGGAAAGGAACGTCCCCAAGTGCCGGGTTTCCGCAGTCTGCAATGCTCCTCATGAACAGCCGCCTCAATAGCAAAAGCCCCCGCAGCCGAAGCGGACCGCGGGGGCAACAGACCTGCAAGAGTTAACTCAAGTCCTCGCCATTTGATGCAATGACCTTTTGGTACCAGCAGAAGCTGTCCTTTCGGTAGCGATCGAACGTGCCTTTGCCCGTATCATCGGCATCGACATAAACAAAGCCATAGCGCTTCTTCATCTGCCCCGTCGAGGCCGACACCAAATCGATACAGCCCCACGGCGTGTATCCCATCAGGTCAACACCGTCCTCGACAATTGCATCGCGCAGCGCAAGAATATGCCTGCGCAGGTAATCAATATGATACGCATCGTGGACTTTGCCGTCTTCCAGCGCATCGAGTCCGCCCACACCGTTCTCGGCGATAAAGAGCGGAAGATGGTAACGATCGTGGTAGCCGGCAAGCGTCACGCGCAAACCCAGCGCATCGATCTGCCACTTCCAGGCAGTCTCTTTATCCTTGAGGTACGGATTGCGCAGCGTCGGGAACACGTTGCCCTCCGCCTTCTCAGCGATCACCTGGTCATCGGCGCACACCAAGCGCGAGCAATAGTACGAGAACGAGATGAAGTCGACGGTATGCTCGGCCAGATACTCCGTATCGCCCGGCTCAAAGGGCACGTGAACACCCTCTTTCTCGAGCGCACGCAGCTTCCAAGTAGGATAGGCGCCCGCAGCCATCACGTCAGTGTAGAAGTAGCGGCCGCGGTCCTCCTCATACGCAAGCCATACGTCCTCGGGCGCACAACGGTACGGATAGGTCGCACCGGCAGCGATCATGCAACCCACCTTGTTTGCGGGATCGATCTTGTGCAGGATCTCGACAGCGCGAGCGCTCGCCATAAACATATGGTGCGAGAACGCCGCGGTCACGGCTGCACGGTCACGCTCATCCTCGAGCGTGACGCCCGCGTTGAGATAGGACAGCGCCACGCTGTTGATCTCGTTGAAGGTGAGCCAATAACGCACGAGGCCCTGGTACGCACGTCCGACGGTCTCGACGTAGTGCGCATACCGCTCGATCATCTCTCGGCTTTGCCATCCACCATAACGCTCGACCAGAGCCAACGGATAGTCGTAGTGCGACAGCGTCACGAGCGGCTCGATTCCGTGCTCGCGCAGCGCCTCGAATACCTGACGGTAAAACTCCAAGCCCTCACCGTTGGGCTCGGCCTCCATCCCTGTGGGAAAAATACGGCTCCAACAAATTGAAAGACGCAGGCACTTAAAGCCCATCTCGGCAAAGAGCTCGACGTCCTCGCGCCAATGATGGAAGAAGTCGTTGCCCCAACGGCATGGATACAGCCTGTCCGGATCATCCACGGGCTTTTGCCTGCCAAACATCACATCCCAGCGGTCGGGACCCTGTGGAATCAGGTCGGAGTGCGACATACCGCGGCCGCCCTCGTTCCAGCCCCCTTCGGCCTGGTTGGCGGCGAGGGCACCACCCCACAAAAAGCCCTCGGGCATACCGGCAGCAGACGTTCTGTCAAAGTAACCCATGCTACTCAGCATCCTTGGCAGAAGCTGCCGCGGCGTTCTCCTGCTCCTGTGCCAGGAGCAGGTTGTCGTACACCTTAAAGAACGGGTACCAGACCACAGCCATGACCACGATCAAAACGATCGTAAATACCCAGATGCGCGGGTCGAGGCACTGGATAAAGCCCTGAACGAAGATGGGGAACGTGCCGCTCACCAAGATGTAGAAGTTAGAGACAAGACCCAGTGAGATTGCACCCCAATACAGCAGGGCCGAAATCATACCGCCCAGCACGAACGGAACCATGAGGATCGGGTTGAAGATGATGGGTGCGCCAAAGATCGCGGGCTCGGAGATACGGAAGAAGCTCGGCACGATCGATGCCTTGCCAAATGCCTTGAGCTGCTGCGACTTTGCCCTAAACGCGCAGAGCGCCACAAAAGAGAACGTATTGCCCGTGCCGCCGATGAGGTTGATGACCATCGACATGAATACCGGGTGGAACTCAAGCGGCTGCCCAGCAGCGTAGAGCGAGGCGTTGGCAGCAAAGGCGGCAAGCGTGACCGGGGCGGTGATGGGCATCACGATCATGTTGCCGTGGACGCCAAAGCACCAAAACAGCAGCGTCATGAAGCAGATAAGCAGTGCGCCGGGCACAGAGTCAACTGCGACGGAAAGCGGGGCAGCGAGCAGCTTCTCGATAACCGAGGGGATGGACAGCGTGGGATCGATCATCTGGATCAGCAGGTTGCCACCAAAGAAGATGAGGATGTTGGCGAGCATAGGCACGATGGCGCCAAAGGTTTCGGACAAAAACGGCGGCACGCCATCGGGCATCTTGATGGTGATGCCCTTGGTCTGGCAGAAGCGCGTGACCTCGACGGAGACCAGGGCAACGATGATGGCGGTAAACAGGCCCTGCGCACCCAGATAGGTGCAGGGGACCGCCTGGAGCACGGACTCATCAGCAAGCTGGTAGTAGGACGACGGCGCCGCGGCGATCAGGAACATCACCAGCGAGGTCATACCGGCGTTAAGCTTGGGCATCTTGTAGGTGCCCGCCAGGTTATAGGCGATTGCGAACGTCACGATCACCGACAGTATGCCCATCGTCATGTTGAACGGGATGAGCAGCGTGAGCTTATTGGCCGTGGCAAAATCGAGCCAAGGGCCAAAGACGGACCAGAACCCGCCCCGCGCCACCAGGTCGGCCGTGACCGGCGGGTTGGCGATGATCATAAAGACGGCAGAGACCAAGATGAAGCTGATCGCGCTCATAAAGCCCTTTTGCATGGAGGCAAAGTGGCGCTCGGCGCCGCAGAAATTGGCAATAGGGGTCAGTTTTTCCTGAAGCAGGGTCATGAACTTTTCCATAGTCGCCTCCTAGCCCAACAGCGACTGGGCGAGTGCCAGCACGTTGGCGGCGTTGCCCATGCCGTAGTCCTGTGCGGGGATGACCGCGGTCGGCTTACCGCTCCCCTGCTTGACGGTGTTGAGCTGGTAGGACACCTGCGGCCCCAAGAGCAGCACGTCATAATCGGCGCAGGTCTCCTGATACTCGCCGATACCCACCGCATCGATATCGAGCTCGATGCCGTTTTGCTCCGCGTATTTCTCGAGTTTCTTCATCAGAATGCTTGTAGACAGGCCAGCTGCGCAAACAAGAAGGATCTTCATAAGGGATTCCCTTCGCATTGATTGGTTGGATAGTCGCCGCACGCCGTTAGGCGTTCTTGGCTGCAGTGCGCTCATACAGGCAGATCAGCTCCTGCACGAGCTCCTGAGCAAGCATGGAGCACATGAGGTGGTCCTGAGCATGGACCAGCAACACATCCACCGACAGATGCTCGCCCGCCGCCTCGGTCGAAAGCAGCTGCGTTTGGATGTGGTGAGCTTTGATTCCCGCATCCTTTGACTGCTTCATGAGTTTGGCGGCAGCGTCAAAATCCCCCGCCTTTGCCTTTTCAAGGGCTTCGAAGGCAAGGCTGCGCGCCTCTCCCGCTGCAGCGACCAGCTGAAACGAAACCATCTCGGTTCCCTGATCGTCCATAACGGTCTCCTCTCCCGTGATGTTTGGTTTGTACTTGAATATTCGAAACGCCTATCTCCCACCCGCAATCCTCGAGGTTTATTGCAGGCAGGCAGGGTTTTCGACAAAAGAAGCCTTAAGCCGTATGCGCTTGCACAAGCGCCATCAGCTCATGCCAGGACCGGCGCTCGCGTAAGCGCTCGACCCCCTGGCGGTCCATAAAGATCTCAGCGAGCAGCGAGCTCAAGATCCGCGCCTCATCGCCGCCCGACCGGGCAAACGACACCATAAAGACGATATCGACCTCATGGCCGTATTCGTCCCAAAGAATGGGATGTTCGAGCAGGCCCACGGTAACAAAGGCCTCGGCGCTCAAAGGATGCATCCCATGGGGCATGGCCACCCCATTGCCAAACGAGGTGGCACTCGCGCTCTCGCGCTCGGCAACCTCTTGGGCAAACTGGGCATCGACACGGCCGCTCTCGACGGCGCGCTCGGAGAGATATCGGAGAACGGCCTGCTTCGACGACGCCTCAACGCGGTTGAAGAACAGGGCACGGCTAAAGAAAGAACTCACGGAGTCCGATTGCGCAGTGTCGTCGCTCAACACCTTGCGGATAGCGTTGACATCGCTCGTCTCCAAGAAGAAATCGGCCTCGCGAACGGGCACGGGCAACTTGACGTTGAGCGGCACCGTTGTGAACACGTAGTCGATGTGCGAAAAATCGAGCGTTCCCACGCGGGCGACATCGCATGTCTCAATCGAATCGATATACATGCCAAACTGCTTGCGGTACTGGTGCTCTAGCATACGGGCGCTTCCCGCTCCCGAGGCGCACACGATCAGGATGCGTTTGCGACGCGGCTGGTCGGCTTGCTGCTCGAGGGCCAGGGCAAATGCCATGGCGATGTAGCCGAGCTCTTCATCAGAGGGCTGGCTGCCAAAATGACGCTCGAGTACCTGCGAGGTGCCAGCTGCCATCGAATAGGCCAACGGAAACCTCGTCTTGATATCGGGCAGCATGGGGTTATCCATATGCATGTGATATTCAAGGCGATAGCCCAGAGGGCCGATATGCCGAGCAAGGTTCATGCGAAGTTCAAGATCGCCGCTAAAGTCAAACCTAAACTCATCGTTGACCGCACGTACCATCTCGGAAGCAATCTCCCACATCTCATCCGAGATAACGGCAGAGCCCTTCTCGGGCACGCCCGTGCCCCTGCCGAGCAAATGGATTGCGATAAAGGCAACCTCTTCTCGGGGCATGCTCACGCCCAGGGCATCCTTGATGTTTGCGGCAATCTGGAAAGCCGCGGCGTATTCGCGCGTTCCCTCCAGTTTTTGAACGTCCGATTCTGCAGCTGGGACATAGCAGCCCTGCTCGATGCGGCCAAGAGCGATGTAAAGATGCATGATGAGATTGCGGGATGCCAGCGAGCTCACCGTGACGGGCGAGGCCGTCAGGGCATCGTCCACACATGCGGCGATGGCCCGCAGGCGCTCGGCGAGCTTTGCATCGTCGGTGTCGGGCAACACGGGCCTCACCAGCGAGGCGAGGCACAGGCGCCGTTGCGACTCCCCGCCCGCAACGCGGATTCCGTAGCGTGGGCGCTTTTCGAGCGTTAAGTCAAATTGGGCGAGTTTCTGCTCTACCAGACGCATGTCATTGGACAGAGTTCGCGCCGAAACGTAGAGTAAATCCGCATACTCCTCAATCGTCACCCACTGGGACCGCATGAGGAGGTCGTTAAGAAGGAAGGACACACGGCCGTCGCGCGTATCAGGAATGCCCGGATGAGCCAGAGCCGCACCGTCTAGCAAGCGAGCAAGCTCATCTGCACGTGCAACATCGATACGATACTGCCCCTTGCTGCCAACGATGCGTGCAACCCCTGCAAGGTTGTCGTTTGCGCGATGGATATAGTTTCTCACGGCGCGCTCGCTTACCTCGAGACGCTTGGCAAGTACCGCGACAGCGACAGGCTGAGCGTCCTCGATCATATTTACAAGCTGCTTGACGCGAGCATCCATGTCCTCCTCCTTTCCCTGCGTCTAGTCTAACGCGGTAAAGAATGACACTCCACGTCGCGCTCGTTCCGCCAACTCGGAACAGGTTGCGGGGAGTCCAGCTGAGCTATGGAGAGCCTGGGGAGAGGGCCCGAAGGCAATGCGTCGGTGTGGGATGCGCCTTCCCAGCCATTGGGCAGTCATTGGGGACAGACTTAAATGAGTAGTCGTTGGGGACGTTCTTGTTTGACTAGTCGTTTAAGAACGTCCCCAATGACTATTAAGGACTGTCCCAAGCTGCCGGCAGGAAAGGACCGTCCCCAAGTGCCGGGTTTGTCCCCAATGACTAGGTGAATAGCAAAAGCCCCGCAGTCGGAGCGGACTGCAGGGCTCATGA
>NZ_QSTQ01000028.1:0-21802 GCF_003438275.1 Collinsella sp. OM07-12 | reverse complement strand
GTGGGGACACATGTATGTCAATCCTGGTCTAACAGAGCCTTTCTTAATGCTGGGCGTGCGCATTCCGAATTTCATGATGATCTCCCAAGGCTAGCGTTTATCGCTTTCATTACGATACCCCTTCGTGCGGACTATCGCCGAGGTGCAGCTGCTTCGGCAGGTCGAGACGCCATCAACCGTCAGATGGCGGCGTTTTCGTCGATGCTTGCGAGCAGCCCTTTGCATCCCGCGAGGACGTCCCGATACGTGGCGTCGAAGTCCCCGGTGTACCAGGGGTCGGCCACATCGCGGCTGCTGCCTGCGAAGCTCATGAGCTTTCGGCATTTGCCCTGAGGGTCGCCCCCGAGGAGCCGCAAAAGATTGCGCTCGTTGTTCGAGTCCATGTATACGATGAGGTCCCAGCTTTCATACTCTTCGCGCATGATCTGCCGTGCCCGGTGCTCGAGCACGGGCACGTTGACCTCGCGCAGCTTGCGCACGGTTCCGCGGTGGGGCGGGTTGCCGATTTCCTCGCGCGAAGTTGCTGCCGAGTCGATGACGAATTCACCGTCGCGCCCGGCTCGTGTAACCAGGTCGGCAAATACAAACTGCGCCATGGTCGAACGGCAGATGTTGCCGTGACAGACGAACAGGATTCTATGTATCGTCCCAAACCCTTTCATATATGAGCAAAAGTGCAGATAACAGCATATATCCTACTTCGACTTCCGATACTCCGTAAAACGCTTCCTCTCATATACGAACCGGTTTTTTCATCCCGATGCGGTGTAGGAAATGGTGTAAAACCGAGCTCCGTACACCACGCATGTTTAGACGGATAGCCGGTTCATCTCCTCGCGAGCCTCCTCGAAGCCAAGATGCGTGTACGTGTTGAGCGTCACCCCGATTTCGCTGTGGCCCATCACGTACTGGAGCACCTTGGGATTCATCCCGGCGCGAGCCTGATTGCTGCAGAACGTATGACGGCAGACATGAGGTGTCACCTTGGGGATCTCCTCCTTGTAGATCGAGTTGAACTTGGCGACGATGCGCTGGAAGTAGTGCTCCCAATGCAAGGCGACCAAGGGCATACCGTTCTTGTCCAAGTACAGAAAGCCGCTCAGGCCATCGATTTCGGGTTCGTTTTCCGGTGCGGGTCTCTGTGCAATGACCTTGCGAAAGCACTCGGCAACCTCATCGGACATCGGGACGAACCGGATGCCCTTCTCGGTCTTCGGCGCCTGGATCACGTAGCGCATGTCGCTTGTTCTCTGTAGCTGCCGCTCGACCCGAATGCGTCGCGCCCCGAAGTCGATATCGGCAATTGTCAGGCCGCAGAACTCGGATATCCTCAACCCGGTTTTGAACAGGATGAAGATGCCCTCGTAATAACGCGAGTAGTGACGGTCGGCCTTGACGAACTCAAGGAACCTGCGCTCTTGTTTCCGTGTCAGCGCTTCCCGTGTCACCGAATCGTTCACCACGACCGTGGCCAGCTCGAAGTCGAAGGGGTTCTTTCGAATCCAGTCGTTTTCGACGGCCATCCGAAAGGCGGGACGAAGGACGCCCCGAATCGAATGGATGCTGCTGTAGCCGCGACCATCCACGGTTTGAAGACGCGCGAGCCACGCCTTGGCCTCCGCAAACGTCACCTTGTCGATGCGACGAGACCCAAAAGGGTCTTTACGCAGGACGTTGAGCACCGTTTTGTAGCCGGCGCGGGTGCTGCTCCGCACCCCGGCTCGCAGAGACGTATACGCTTCCGCAAGGCTGAGAACCGTAAGATTGTTTCCATTGGGAACGACCTGGTTGAGCATATCGAATTCGATCTGCTTCTCTTGGGCTCGAAGCGATGTGCCCCGCTTCTTGCCCTTGGGAGCGAAGTCCTTATCGGTAAGCGTCCAGCTGTAGACAGCGCGTCGTTTGCCGCTGAAGTCGGTGTATCTGTACATGTACCTGCCGTCAGTGCGCTGGCTCTCTCCGGGCCTCAAGATGTGATTCTTGCTGTCTCTTCTTTCGGCCATGTGAGCCCCCTTTCTCTATGAAGGGAGCCTCGCAAACGATGGGCCCATTCTACCGTAGCGAGGCGGTTGAAATGCCAGCTTCCTAACCCAGCAGCGATTCGTAGAGCTGTTCGCTGCTGCGGTTTGAGGATTGAGCGCCGCGCCCGAAGCTGGAAAACGGGTTCGGGCGCTCGGAACCCTTGACGGGCCAATAGCTACCCAGTTTCACGTCAAAGCGCGATTCGCAAATCTCCTTCTGCTGCATCTCGACCACGAGGCCCAGACGGCGCTCAAGCTGCCCGAAGCCGTCGATCCGTCATAGCTGCGCAGGGGGCGCGCGCCGCCGACCTGCTCGCTGTAAAACTGCAGGGGATCGTAGGGGCTGGTGACGATGATGAGCTCGACTGCAAGCGCCTTATCGAAATAGCGAGCGGGAGCCATGACCTCATGTTCCAGCGCATGCGGATCTGTGATGCGAAGGAGGTCAGCGTACCCGATGGACTTCGGTCGCAGCTCATCGAGGATGACGGTGTGCTGCCCCGCATATCCCTGGAAGATGTCGCGCGTGGAGCCGGACACGAAGTAGCCTGTGCCCCGTTCTTCCGCGTACTTCTTTGCAAGCGACGTCTTCCCTGCGCCGGGTGGACCGAAGATCCAGATGGTGGTGATTTCCCTGCCCTCTTCGAGCATCCGCTTTCGCCATTCCGCCGCCTGCACCTGAAGTCTGCGGGCGTATACATCATCGATCTGCTTCCGCGCGCGGGCGAATTCCGAACCCGAGAGCTGCGAGACAAGCGCCTCCCTGTCGATGGAGCCGTCGAGAAGCGCGTCGAGGAGCACCTTGATGTTCGAATGGCTGGTGGAGCGGATGACGTCGGCCTCGATGCCCTCCATCTCCTTGACGTAGTCGAAGTTCGCGCGAACGGCATCGAGTGGATATTGAAATTTTCCCCGTGCGCCAGCGGTCCGGTGGCAGAGATAGGAGAAGCCGTTCTTTTCCGCGGCCCTCCCCGTCCAGATTTCGACGCTTTGCGGCTTATCGCCCAAGAGCTTCGCGACGTTTGAGGGGGAGCGCGGGTTGCTGAACGACATCATCACATGGACGTGGTCTGCTACAGACGAGCCGTTGTCCTTCATGTCATGGTCGTGGATGATGCCCGCATATCGTTTTGGGCCGAGCCTGCTCTCGATGGCCTCGTAGAGGGAATCGACGTCGCTGAAGGGTAGATGCGAGAGCTGCTGCGTATACATGAGGGTGCGGCTCTTCGGTGCTGAGGCGCGCTTTGGCATTGTTCCGGCACTCCTTTCATAATCGAGGGCTTTGCGGGGTGGTTTTGGCACCCCTTATCGGGTGCCGTGGGCCATAACAAGCCCGGATCTGGTTCGGGTAACGGCAAACCCGGTCAGGGCACCGGCTCGGGCGGCAAGGCTCCCGAAAAGGGCGGCGAGGCGCTCGTTCAGACGGGCGATGTGCAGCTCGAGGTGGCCGTGGCGTGCGCGGCGTTCGGCCTGGCGGCCATGGCCCCGGCGCTCCGCCGCAAGCGTGGCTAACCACTCGCCCATATGAAACGAAGCGACCCGCGATTCACATTCGCGGGCCGCTTTTTTCTTTGCAGATCGCCTCTGGTGGCGTTTTTTGCCAGTTTTGCACGACGCGACTTCGCTGGCCGACAGTTCTGCGCTCATTTTGTTTGTGCCCGCGTTGCCCCGATTGATAAAACCGCAGGAAACATCCAAGCGCGGCTCCTTTTGAAAGCGCAAGAGTTCGGCCATCGAGCTTTCGAGCGGTCTCCCATCGCGCAAAACTGACAAAAATGGCCAGCCGGGCCCGTCGAGCGAATTATTTCTTGATGACGACCTCGCGGTTGTCGCTAGTCACGAGCTCCTTGACGGCGATCGTTGCGCCGAGGTACTGCTCGACCATTGCGGCGAGTTCGTCGGTGGCCGTGCGGCAGTCTTCGATGCGTTCCGGGTCGACGCACTCAACGATCAGGAACGCATTGCGGGTGTTGTCCGTCAGAGCCGTGCGCACGCCGTCGCGCCAGTTCCAGCAACGGCACACCGCGCCGGCGTCGTCCACGTAGCACAGCTCGCCGGGCAGCGTGGGGTCGTCTTCCGCGTGTTCGCCCAGCGGCGTGAACGCGTCGCCGCCCTCGGTGATGGTGAGGCGCAGGTCGCCTCGGAACGTGTCGATGTCCTCGCCTCCGAGCGGCAGGGCGTGTCGGAGCGACACGGTGTTGTAGATGTCGACGGACGGCGAGATGGAGCCCACGGGATTACCCTTGAGCACGCGTTTGAGCAGGTTCTCAATGGAGCAACGGGCGCCGCGTTTGGTCTTGAACTGCCGATAGGCCTCGCGCCACACGCGCACCGCCGCGTTCTCGGAGAGCGCGTTGCTCACGAGGTGCTTTTCGGCCTGCAGGTTGGCGCGGTCGAGCAGATGGGCGATCTCGGCAACGGCCTCGGGGTCGACTTCCTCGGGCGACTTCATGTTCTGTGCAACAACGATACCAAACGACGCACCGGGAAAGAGCTCCCAAAACGAATCCTCGGTAACAAAACGCTTCATAGACAACTCCAAACTCTCAGCTCAATGAATTAAGTGAGTAAAGTATACAGAAAAGCTTGTCTTGGAGTCGGCTCCATGGTTTAAGGTGAAACATAGTTCAAATAAAGGCACACATGTCCGCCGCACTCGGGCGGCAGGGTCTCGATCGGTGGTGCAAGGCGAGAGGAGCTGATCATGGTGAAACAAACGGCGGGACGCGATCAACTGGGAAGCTTTGCGCCCAAGTTCGCGCAGCTCAACGATGACGTCCTCTTTGGCGAGGTGTGGTCGCGCGAGGACAAGCTCAGCCTCAAACTACGTTCGATCATCACGGTTACCACGCTGGTGGCAAAGGGCCTGGTCGATAACTCGTTTGAGTTCCATCTTGCTTCGGCGAAGGCCAACGGCGTGACGCGCTCCGAGATGGCCGAGATTCTCACCCATGTGGCGTTCTATGCCGGCTGGCCCAACGCATGGGCGGCGTTCCGCATGGCGGTGAAGGTGTACGGCGCCGAGGCGCCCGAGGGCGAGGTCGACTTCGCCCCCATGTTCGGCGTGGGCACGTTCAACAGCGCATATGCCCAGTACTTCACGGGCAACTCCTACCTCAACCCGCTGACCAACCCCGCAACGCAGGGCATTGGTATGTCGAACGTCACCTTTGAGCCGGGTTGCCGCAACAACTGGCACATCCACCATGCCGAGCAGGGCGGCGGCCAGATGCTCATCTGCACCGACGGTCGCGGCTGGTACCAGGAATGGGGCAAGGACCCGCAGGAGCTCACGCCGGGTACCGTGGTCTACATCCCCGCGGGCGTGAAGCACTGGCACGGCGCCGCTGCTAACAGCTGGTTTGCACACATCGCGTTCGAAGTTCCGGGCGAGGGTTGCTCGAACGAGTGGCTCGAGCCGGTGACCGATGAGGTGTACCCGCAGGAGTAGACCGAGCGGAGAAACATTGCGGGCGGGGTCAAACGTGAACGGGGACCGTATATCCGATACGGTCCCCGTTCTGCGCTTTACATATAGTCACGAACGAGTATAATTAATGTGCTTTTTGTGATGACAAGCAAGTCTGTTTCGCCCGTATGTTCCTTCATGGTCTGAGCGACAGATATTGAGCGTTCTAACCGAAAAGGGTGCCAGTCGATGCGCAATGTGGACAGAAAAGAGAGGAAGTTCCTTCTCGATGCCGCGTCCGCTTTGCAGCTAGAAAGCCAGCTGGGGGCCGTCCTCAAACACGATGAGCATAACCGTCCGGGCGGATACATGGTTCGCTCCCTGTAGTTTGATACCCCGCACGAGAATGATTACGTTGAAAAACTGTTCGGCCTTGCGGTGCGCCGCAAGGTGCGTTTGCGCACGTATTCGCCGGACGCGTCTTTTGCGTTGCTCGAGCTTAAGCAAAAGCAGGGCGACGTGCAGCGCAAACGCTCGCTTTTTGTCACCCGTGACGAAGCCCGCAGCTTGATAAACGGTTCCTATGACTTTTTGGCCACGCGTCCCGAGCCATTTGCGGCGGAGATGCACGCGCTGATGTCCATCAATGGGTACCGCCCCAAGGCGATTGTCGAATACGACCGCACGGCGTTTACCGCGCAGGAAAACTCAACGCGCATCACTTTGGACCGCAATATCCGCGCTACCGAGACGTATTTTGACATCTTTGACGAAAACCTTTGCCTGACCTCGGTTTTCGACCCGTTCAATGTGGTTCTTGAGGTGAAGTACAACGGCTTCCTCCTCAGCTATATCCGCTCCATCGTCAATAGAGCGGACAAAAGCGAACTGTCGGTAAGTAAGTACTGTCTTGCGCGCAGCGCAACCATGGCGTATCAGTTCTAAGAAAGGCAACTGGCATGAAAGAGCAGATCTACCAGCTATTTGAAACGTCGAGCATGTCGCTCACACCCGAGGACGTCGCCCTTCGCATCGGCGTTTCCATCGTGCTGGGCCTCATCATCTCGCTGTCCTACTGGCTTTCGCATTCGGGCACGATTTACTCGCAGAAGTTCAATATCAACCTCGTGACGCTCACGGTGCTCATGGCAACGGTCATGACGGTCATCGGCAACAACATCGCGCTGTCCCTCGGTATGGTCGGTGCATTGTCCATCGTCCGTTTCCGTACGGCCATCAAGGACGCCCGTGACACCACGTACATCTTCTGGACGATTATCTGCGGTATCTGCTGCGGCGTTGGTCAGTTCATGGTTGCAGGCATTGGCAGTGTGGCCGTGTTCGCGGTCCTTCTGGTCCTTGGCCGCGTGCGCAACGACGTCCGCACCCTGCTTGTCATCCGCGGCGCCCGTTCGCAGGAGCGCGCCATCGAGGGCATCGTTTTTGATTACTTCAAGGGCAAGGCCATGCAGCGCGTGAAGAACACCACCGAGGAATCCGTCGAGCTCATGTATGAGATGACGCGCGGCATGCTGAACAAGGGCGAGCGCGCCGCCGAGAAGCCGGTTACCGAGGCCCTGTACGCTTTGGGTGGAATCGAGTATGTCAACATTGTTGCCCAGTCGGACGAGATCGGCAGCTAGGTAACCTGCCATGAAGTACCGTGCCATCGCAGTTGTCACCGCGGTTTTTACCCTGCTGTTCTGTGCGGGTGTGACTTTGGTCTCCTCCGACCAGGTCCAGAAATACGAACGCTACCAGCAACATGAATCCATGCAGTAGCTTGCCGATTTGCCCGAGGCGGATCGGGAGGCTGCTTCGTCGCTGAACATCGATCCCAATACGTTTGCGTCGCACCTGCCCGTCATCAGCATCGATACGCGCGGACAGGAGATCCCGGGGCGGTACCTAACTGATGAAAACGACGGAATGTCGCACGATGAAAACGGCGTACTGCTTACTTCTTTGGCGGCTGATGGTCGTGAGACGATTCCCGTATCTTTTGAGTTGTTCGCATCCGACGAGGACGACCCCGCCGCCGTTCGTCTTTCCGATGACCCCCAAGTGGATGCTCAAGCGGAAATGCGTATACGCGGCCATAGTTCTCGCTATTTTAGTAAACCGAGCTATCAGTTAAAATTTACTCAAGAGGACCGCGTTACATCCGAGGATCACGACCTGCTGGGGATGGGCGATGGCTCGAGCTGGGCATTGCACGGTCCATTCTTAGATAAAACGCTTCTGCGCAACTATGTTGCCATGAGCGTGTTTGGTGAAATCATGCCCTATACGCCGGAAGTGCGTCTTATTGAGCTATTCGTAAATGACACATACCAAGGCGTGTACGTGCTCATGGAGACTGTTCGCCGTGGTGATGATCGCGTTGACATTAAGAAAAGCGACCCCAATTCGATTACGACGAGTTTCATTGTGAAGCGCGATTGGCTTTCGCGCGATAGCGGAACGTTCCGGGATTTCTTAAATGAGATTCGTGAGACTTCGCAACCGTTGGATATCGTCTATCCGTCCGAGGATAATCTGACAGAGGCACAGCGCAATTGGATTGAAAGGGAGTTCTTCCAATTTGAGAAATCGCTGTATTCATACGATTACGATACAAGCGACTACGGTTATTGGAATTACATTGACATTGATTCATTCGTGGACTATTTCCTTATCAACGAGTTGACGCTTAACGCGGATTCTGGCGAGCTTTCGACTTATTTTTATCGCGATTTAGGCGGAAAGCTCGCAGTGGGTCCACTGTGGGACTACAACAACGCATTCAACAATTACATGGCTGATGATTATTCCAATTACAACGGTTTCATAATGATGAGATCACCCCTGTTTTTCATGTTGCTGAAAGACGAGCGGTTTGTGGAGCGAACTATCGATCGCTATAAAGAATTGCGCAAAGGTGCTCTGTCGGACGAAACTCTCATTTCCACCATTGATTCTGCGGCGGCTTATTTGGAGCCCGCTCGGAATCGAAATTACTTGGTGTGGGGATATTCGTTTGACCCGGAACTGGTGACGGCAAATGAAAAACTGTCACCCGATGAGCGTAATCCGAAAAACTACGATGAGGCCCTTGCCCAGCTGAAAGAGACTTTGTTGGAAAGAACGGCGTGGCTCGATGTCAATATCGAGCACCTGCGTCAGTATTGCCACGAGTCTGCAGTGAAGAGATACAACCATTAGCACGTGCGCAATGGGCGTGCAGGACGAGTAAACGAGTGAGGTAGGGTATGAAGCGCTATATCATCGCAAGCGCATGCGTGCTGGCTGTGTGCATGGGCGTTCTATACGCCTATCTATTCCATGGCTTTTACCCGTTCGATGTATTCGCCTCTGCCGAGGTTGAATATGTGCCCGCCAAACAGGAGGGCGATAAGATTTATCTGAACAAAGATGGCAAGTTCGAGGAATTCGAGATTAAAGGCGTCGACTTGGGATCGGGCGTTCCGGGACATTTTGCCTCCGACTATGCCATCGACAAGGAAACCTATCTGCGTTGGTTTAAGCAAATCCAGGCGATGGGCGCCAACACCATCCGCGTATACACATTGCTTGGCACGTCGTTCTACGAGGCGTTTTACGAGTACAACCAAGGTAGGGAGAACCCACTGTATTTGATTCACAGTGTGTGGATTGACGATTACAGCCAGAATTCCCATATGGATGCGTTTGATCAAGATTACATTGGCGCTTTCCGTAACGAGGCGCTGACAGTCGTCGATGTTGTTCATGGTAGGCGCTTTGTCAATCTCGGTCGCGGCACGGGAACGGGATTCTACACCAAAGATATTTCGCAATGGGTGATTGGCTACATCCTTGGTGTTGAATGGGAAGATACGACCGTGGTATACACGGATGAGATGGATGCGGATAAAGCCGGGTATGAGGGGGAGTACCTCTGCACGTCGCCCGATGCCTCACCCTTTGAATCCATGCTCGCGGAGATTGGCGATGACGTGCTACGGCACGAAACCCTTCGATACGGTGAACAGCGTTTGATATCGTTTGCCAACTGGCCCGCGACTGATCCGTTCTGGTATCCCGATGACGTTATTGACCTCTTCAGCAAGATTGCACGAGTCGATGTGGAACATATCGTCTCCACCGACAAGGTCCAGTCGGGACAGTTTGCCTCATACCACATCTATCCGTACTATCCCGACTACTTGAAGTACGTTCCCGAGCTTGCGCAGACGCAGGATTCAAGCGGTCAGGTCAATACCTATTACGCCTACCTCAAGACCCTTGCCGAGCATCATTCAATGCCGGTGATTGTTGCGGAGTTTGGTACTCCTGCTTCACGCGGCAAGGCCCAAGAGGATAGCAATACGGGTCGCAATCAGGGAAATATGGACGAGACCGGGCAGGGCCTTGCAATCGTGCGTTGCTGGCAGGACATCAAAGATGCCGGCTGTTCCGGTGGAATAATCTTTTCCTGGCAGGACGAGTGGTTCAAGCATACGTGGAGCACCATGGCGAACGTCGATTTGCTCAAGGCTCCTTATTGGTCTGACGCGCAAACGAGCGAGCAGTTTTTTGGGCTGTTGAGCTTTGATCCGGGTACGGAGAGAAGTGTTTCTTACGTCGACGGTGATGATGAAGAATGGAAAGCCGGCGACGTGGTATCGAACAAGGACGGCCTCGAGCTCTCGATGAAGTACGACGAAAAATACGTATACCTCAAAATCGCCGGCGAGAACGTCGATGAGCAGACGCCGCTCTACGTGCCTATCGATACGACTCCTAAGAGCGGCTCAACTACTTGTGAGGATCCGAGCCTTTCGTTCAGTGACGCAGCGGACTTCCTGCTCACTATCAATGGACGCGAGAATAGCCGTGTGCTGGTGCAAGAGCGCTATGAAGTGTATCGTCCCATGGCTTCCGGTCTGGCTACCGGTAAAGACGCATTTTCGAATCCGCCCGCGAAGGATTCTTCGAGATTCCTTCCCATTAAGTTGCAATTGCGATACAAGTTTTCCGAGGACACATTGATCACGGATGCGCTTGACTACGAAACCGGCAAGCTGGCGTACGGCGACGCGAATCCCGACCACGAGGACTATTACTCGCTTGCGGACTTCTGCTTTGGCGACGGGTTTGTGGAAGTGCGCCTGCCATGGCAGCTGCTGAACTTCAGCAACCCCTCCGAGATGCAGATTCACGACGACTATTATGAGCATTACGGCGTTGAGAACATGAAGATCGACTCCATGCGCATCGGCGCGGGCCTTGGCAACAGCACCATCGACATGAGTGAGGTGCCGCTTGAGGGCTGGGGAACCAAGGTGACCTATCATGAGCGCCTGAAGAAAAGCTACTACCTCGTCCAGGAAATGTGGGCCAACGGGCGCAGCACGCAGGCCATTTTGGACGAGGCCGGAAAGTAGGGCCGCATGAACGTCGAATGGATCATATTCTTTTATATGGCGGTGTCCATTGCCATGGCCCTGTTCGATTTGGGCTTCGCTGCATTTCAACATGCGCGCGAGACCGTTTTTGTTCGCCGCAACGAACGCATGGCGCAAATGCTATATGAGGAAATAAGGCGCAATGCCGGTTTCCCTACACCCGAGCACAAGAGCGAGCTTGAGCGCCAGCTAAAGACCCTTTCCGGCTTGGAGGCGTTCGACCAGAGCATGGACCATCTGGAGCACCTGGGCAAGGCGGAACGCGATAGGTATCTGCTCGGTATCTCCGAGGTCTTTGACAACCTTGCTCCCCTGTATATGAATCGCAAAGAGCTCAACCAGGCGTATTTTTGCTATATCGTCAAGAATTGGTATCGTCCGGAGGAGCCGTCCCCGGTGATCGATCGCATGCTCATGCTCTTCTTACAGGGCGATACGGTGTATCTGCGCCAAAATGCCTTCGAGGCCATCGCCGGGCAGGGCAACGTGGATACCATGGCCCAGGCCATTGTGGCGATCGACGCCTCTGAGAGGTTTCATCATCCCCGCTTGTTCACTGAGACGCTCATGTCCTTCCCCGGGGATAAGCGTGCGCTGGCGGAGCGCCTGTCGGGCCTGATTGACGGGTTGACGCCCTCTATGCAGGTGGCGGCCACAAACTTTTTGCGCATGCAGCACATGGGCGACCCCCAGTGGTTCCTGGACAAGATGGTCGACGAGAGCGCGAGCCAGGAGGTTCGCATTGCATGCGTGCGCTACTTTATGAGCAACCCCTACGAGCCCGCTCGTGAACCGCTCATGCGCCTTGCCGCCTCCACGCGCGGGGGCGAGTGGGAGTTCGCATCGGTTGCCAACACGGCGCTCGCCTCGTATCCGGGGGAGGATACGATTGCGCTGCTCAAGAACTCGTTGAGCAGCCCCGTTTGGTATGTCCGCTTCAATGCGGCAAAGAGCCTGTACGATTTGGGTGCACAGCCGGAGCGGGACCTCAAGGATATTCTCGATGGGTCCGACCGCTTTGCACGGGAGATGCTTGCGTACCGATGGAGCTTGGAGGGCGTCCCGCTTTCCAACACTGAGGCTGGAGAGGAGATGATCGCATCATGCTAACGGCATCGGCAGCTACGGTTTCGTTGATTCAGGGCTTCCTCTATGGTGTGGGCGTCTTCTTCGTGCTGTACCTCATCGGTTATTCGACGTTCCTGTTCCTCTCGGTAACGGTGGGATCGTCGTTCCTGTATCGGCGCAAGCGCGAGACCCACTACAAGAACCAGATCATGACGGACTGCTACGTGCCCGTCTCGGTCATCGTTCCCGCATACAACGAGAGCGTCACCGTTGTCAGCTCGATTTCCTCACTGCTCAAGCTGGAGTATTCCTTGTACGAGGTCATCGTGGTGGACGATGGATCAACCGACGATACGGCCCAGCAGATCATCGACACCTTCCACCTGCATGAGGTCGATCAACCCGTCCGTATGCAGATCAAGTGCAAGCCCGCAAAGAGCATTTGGACCGGCAGGCACGGGTCGGTTCCCATCACGCTGGTGCGTAAGGACAACGGCGGAAAAGCCGACGCTCTGAACATGGGTATCAACGTGTCGAAGTACCCGTACTTCGTGGGTATCGACGCCGACTCCGTCCTCCAGTACGACTCTCTGCAGGAGATCGTGGCGCCGTTGATTGAGAACGACAATGTTGTGGCCGTGGGCGGCTTGGTGCGTTTGGCCAACGGCGTCGAGCTCAAAGACGGCCGCATGACGAGCTACTCGCTTCCCAAGAAGACCATCGCCGCCATGCAGGTGTTCGAGTACGACCGCTCGTTCCTTTCGGCGCGCATTCTGTTCGACCAGTTCAACGGCAACCTGATTATCTCCGGCGCGTTCGGCATGTTCCGCAAGGACATGGTCGTGGCCGTTGGCGGCTACGACCCCGACACCGTGGGCGAGGACATGGAGCTGGTGACGAAGCTCCATGTGTTCTGTAAGACGAACGGCATCGATTACCTCATCAAGTACGCGCCCAACGCCGTTTGCTGGAGCCAGGCTCCGGAGACCTTGCGCGACTTGATCAAGCAGCGCAAGCGCTGGCACCGCGGCCTGTTCGAATGCATGACCAAGCACTGGATCATCTTCGGCAAGCTGCGCTACGGTCTGGTGGGGTCGCTCTCGTATACGTACTTCCTTATTTACGAGCTGTTCTCGCCCGCCATTGAGTTGTTCGGCATCTTTACCATGGTGTTGGCCGCGATGTTCAACTTCGTGAACATCCCCTATATGTTGATGTTCTTTGGCATTTACGCCGTGTACGGGTCGATTATGTCCCTCACCGCGTTCTTCTCGCGCGTACAGACGCGCGACTTGAGCCTTTCCCGCCGAGATGTGGTGCGCGCGTTGGTGCTCTCCCTGTTTGAGATCGTCGTGCTGCGTTTTATCATGGCCGTGACGCGAATGGTCGCCCTGATTGGCATTCGAAAGAACAAGAATCGGTGGGACAAGCTGGAGCGAACGGAGTTGCATTCTCAATAATGAACATGTGACGCGCCCGTTTGACAGCTCTCTTATAGAGATGTTTGGCAAGATGGCCCTACATCGTTATATTTGACCATGTTTTAACTGGTTACCGCACGAGGAGGCGATCCCATGTCACACGATTTGGAGCGTTGCGAACAGGACCGCTCGACACAGACTCAGCCCGAGCATTGGGCGGGTTATTCGGAGCTCGAGGTACATGACCTCCTGAGTTCCCTCGTGCATGAGAAGGCTGCGATTTTCGCATATCACGCAGATTCCGATTGCTTCCGCATGCTCAAGGGCGAGCTCCGTGCGGACGCACCGGGAGTCTCGTTTGCGCAGCTTACCTCATTTGAGCTGGTGGACAGGCTTTGTTCCGGCTATATTGCGCGCATGGGTTGGAAGCGGGTATCGGAGTTTCTATCTCAAGAGCACATCGCCTTGTGCATGGAGCATGGCGTCAGACAGTCGATTTCGGTTCCCCTTGATGCGGACGGCTGCGACCGGGATTGGATGAAGCTAACGCTGTTCCCCTCGTCGCTCTCACAACAGAAAGCCTTTCTTATGGTTGAGCTCATGGACCGCAGGGAGCGTCTGTATCCCATTTTTGAGTTCTTCATCAGGAACACGAGCGCTTGCGCGTATGTCATAGAGCTTGAGACGGGCTGGTTTTTCCAGCTCATGGGGGACGAAAAAACATACGGGGGCCTTTCCCAAGAAGGTGGCGACTACTGGCAGGAGACCCTGCGTTACATCGAGCGATGTGTGCCCGAGGCGGAACGGCAGGTAGCTCTGCGCCGCATGAATCTGGAGCACATCCTTCATAAGTTGCAGGAAAACCCCGAGTACTCGTTTGTCATGAACGAGCTTGGGGAGGATGGCGAGACCCGTGCGATGCAGGTCACGTATCGCGCACTCGACATGGAGCGTGGGTTCGTATTGCTTCGACGCAAGGACGTTACCGATGCCCGCCTCAAGGAGCAGATGTTGGAGCAGGCCCAGCACGAGTCGGTGACTGATCCGCTCACGCAGGTCAACAACCGTCGCGGCAGTGAAAGTAAGATTCAAGAGGCGCTCTTGAACCCCGAGGGTTCGAGGGAATCCGCGTTGGTTCTGCTTGACTTGGACAGCTTCAAGGATGTCAATGACCGCTTTGGGCATCCTGAGGGCGACCGCGTCTTGCAGGAGGCAGCACGCAGGCTGCAGGGGTGCCTCCGTTCCGAGGACTTCGTTGGGCGCCTTGGTGGCGATGAGTTCATCGTTTTCTTGCAAAATATCGCCGGTCTGGACAATTTGCATGTTGTGCTGGAGCGCGTGATTCGCGCGCTGCGGATTGACTGCGGGAATGAAAGCGAGCGCGCCGTTGTTACCGCGTCGGTGGGTGTGGCTTTGTGCGGGGACAAAACGTACGAGGAACTGTACCGCGAGGCGGATCGGGCGCTCTACCAGGCAAAGACGACAAAGGACGGGTATTCGATTTACGGCGAGATTGCCTAGGTTGCCGTTGAGCTGAGGAAAGAGGCGAAACACGAACATGTCGAAGCAGAAGGTGCTCATCGTCGATGACTCTGAAATGAACCGCGCGTTGCTCACTGACATCTTGGAGGGGAGCTATGACGTGGCGGAGGCGGAGGACGGCGCCCAGGCCATTGAGGTTTTGTCTCAAAACGACGAGGACTTTTGGCTCGTTTTGCTGGACATCATCATGCCGGGTATCGACGGCTTCGGCGTGCTGGAAAGCATTCGCGAGCATCAATGGAGCAACCGCGTTGTCGTGATGATGATCTCCTCGGATGGCTCCCCGGAGAACATCAACCGTGCGTACAGCCTCGGCGCATTCGATTACATCAGTCGCCCATTCGACGCCATGATCGTGCATCGACGCGTTGAGAACACGCTCATGTTGTTCGCACGCCAAGACGACCTTGAGCGCCGTGTTAAGGAGCAGGTCGTTGAGCAGCAGAAGAACAACGACCTCATGATCTCGATCCTGTCTCATATCGTTGAGTTCCGCAACGGCGAAAGTGGGCCGCATATCCAGCATGTCAAGGGGATTACCGAGTTGCTGCTTCAACATCTGCTTGCCATGACGGATCAGTACCAGTTGACGGAAGACGACATCCAACTAATTGTCACGGCGTCCGCTCTGCACGACATCGGCAAGGTCGCCATCCCCGAGGAGATTCTCAACAAACCGGGCCGGCTGACCGACGAAGAGTTCGCCATCATGAAGTCGCATTCCGCGATCGGCTCCCAGATGCTGCTCGACCTTCCGGAGGAGCAGCTCGCCTCGCCGTTGATTAGTGTGGCAAACGCCATCTGCCGCTGGCATCACGAGCGCTACGACGGCCGCGGGTATCCGGACGGGCTGGTCGGGGAGGAGATTCCGATTTGCGCCCAGGTGGTTTCCCTGGCCGATGTGTACGATGCCCTCACCAGCGAGCGCAGCTACAAGAAGGCGTTCTCGCACGAAAAAGCACTTTCGATGATTATCGAGGGGCAGTGCGGGACGTTCAATCCGCTGCTTTTGCAATGCCTCACTGAGGCTTCCGACGAACTTGCCGCAATGAAAGGAATTGGTTGATCATGGATTTGAAGACGTGCTACGAAGAGCTGGGCGGAGACTACGAGAACGTGCTCGGCAGGTTGAGTCGTGAGCAGCTCGTCGAGAAGTTCATGCTCAAGTTTTTAAACGACAAAAGCTACAGCCAGCTTGTGGAGACCATGGAAGCCCACGATGTCGAAGAGGCCTTCCGAGCTGCCCATACGCTGAAGGGCGTGTGCCAGAACCTGTCGTTCTCCAAGTTGAACGGCAGCAGTGTGCAGGTGACCGAGGCGCTCCGCGCAGGCGACTACGATGCGGCCGTGCAGTTGATGCCGCAGCTCACCGATGATTACCAGACTGTCGTGCGTGCCATCGAATCGTACAAAGCGTCTAAGGAGGTCTAAGCACCGTGGCTGAGAATCGAAAGAAAACCCGCACCGAGAAGTTTTTGATCCGCAGCTTTGTGAGCCTGATCCTGTTCAGCGTCTGCGCGTTCGGCGTGCTGGGCTTTTACATGAACTTCCGCAGCCGTGAGGCGTTCCATCAAATCGGCGAAGTGTACATGTCGGGCGTGAACAAGCAGATGTCGCAGCGCTTCGAGAGCATCATCCAGCTGCGTTTCGACCAAGTCCAGGGCTTGGTATCGGTGGTGTCGTACGAGGGGCTCGACGAGGAGGAGCTTCACGAGGAGCTCGCGTACCGAGCTAAGGTGCGCGGTTTCGATTACGTAGCGCTCTGCTCGAATACGGGCGAGTTCGAGACGATTATTGGCGACGCGGTGCAGCCGGTCAAGCCCGGCCCGTTCGTGGAGGCGGTGCTTTCCGGCGAGCAGCGTGTGGCCATCGGCGTCGACGCGGAGGGGCGTAGCGTCGTTTTGTTTGGCGTGAAGGCGGAGTACCCCATGCACGACGGGGGAATGAGTTCTGGACTGATCACAGCGGTCCCGTTGAGTTACATTTCGGATCTCCTCGCCTTGAACGACGAGAACCAGCCCATGAATTACTGCATCGTGCGCGATGACAGCAGTGTTGTGATTGCGGGAGCGGCCGTTCCGGTTGAGAGCGGCGACGAGAGCCTCATGGATTCCCTCTCTGCCTTGCACGAGAGCGCCTCCACCGGCTACTCTGCCGAGGACTTTTCGAGTGCGCTCGAGGAGGGAAGGTCGTACGACGCTACGGTCATATTCGGCGGGGAAGAGCAAGAGCTTTTCAGCACGCCCCTGCCTCATTCCGAGTGGAATCTTATCGCGTTCATGCCGTATAACCAGCTGAATTCCATCATGGAGCAGCTGGACAGCCACCGTACTAACTTCACGATTCTGGCGTGCGTCTCGGTCCTGCTCGTCATGCTGTGGATTTTTGTCCAGTATTACCGCATGAGCAACAACCGCCTCAAGGAGCTCGAGGTGGCGCGTCAGGAGGCCTTCGAGGCGAGTAAGGCCAAGAGCGAGTTCCTTGCGAACATGAGTCACGACATCCGCACGCCCATGAACGCGATCGTGGGCATGACCGCGATCGCGCGTGCTCACATTGACGACATCGAGCAGGTAAAGGGCTGCCTCAAAAAGATCGCGCTTTCGAGTAAGCAGCTCCTGGGTTTGATCAACGACATCCTGGACATGTCCAAGATCGAGAGCGGAAAGCTCACGCTCTCCTACGAGCGCATTTCGCTGAGGGACCTGTTCGATGGCATCGTCAGCGTCATGCAGCCGCAGATCAATTCGAAGAAGCAGAGCTTCGACGTGCACATCGAGAATGTCGAGACGGAAAACGTGTGGTGCGACGGCGTGCGCCTGACCCAGGTACTGCTCAACCTGCTTTCCAATGCAACGAAATACACGCTTGAGGGTGGATCGATTCGCGTCAGCCTGAGCGAGGAGCCGTCTCCCAAGGGCGATGGTTACATTCGCAGCCACATTGTTGTCAAGGACAACGGCATCGGCATGACGCCGGAGTTCCTCGAGAGGATTTACGAGTCGTATAGCCGTGCGGACGGTGAGCGCGTGCACAAGATCGAGGGCGCGGGTCTGGGCATGGCGATTACGAAGTACATCGTTGACGCCATGGAAGGTTCCATTGAGATTGAGAGCGCCCTGGGCGTGGGCTCGGAGTTCCGCCTGACCTTCGATTTCGAGAAAGCCAATGAAAGCGAGGCAAGCATGGTGCTGCCGAGCTGGAACATGTTGGTTGTCGATGACGATGAGTTCGTGTGCAAGGCCACGTCCGATGCGCTGCGCTCGATTGGCGTGAACGCCGACTGGACGCTGGACGGGGAAGAGGCGATTCGCCTCGCGGTGGCCCGTCACCAGCGCGGCGATGGCTACGAGGTTATCTTGCTCGACTGGAAGCTCCCCGGAATCGACGGCATCCAGGTGGCGCGCCGTCTGCGCGACGCGCTCGGCACCGGGTTCCCCATCCTGCTGATTTCCGCGTACGACTGGAGTGAGTTCGAGAACGAGGCGCGCGAGGCAGGTATCAGCGGATTCATTCCAAAACCGCTGTTCAAGTCCACGCTGTACCACGCGTTGAGCCAGTACTGCGACGAGGAGTCCGAGGGAGAGGCCAGCGAGGAGCAGGAGTTAAACCTGGCCGGTCGTCGACTCCTGCTTGCCGAGGACAACGAGCTCAACTGGGAGATTGCGGCTGAGCTGTTGTCCGATTTGGGAATGGAGCTTGAGTGGGCGGAGGACGGCCAGATCTGCCTGGGCATGTTCGAAAAGTCCGAGGCGGGCTACTACGATGCCATCCTGATGGACCTGCGCATGCCGCATATGAACGGCTACGAGGCAACGGAGGCCATCCGCGGGTTGGAGCGTCCGGACGCGCGGAGCATCCCGATCATCGCTATGAGCGCCGATGCGTTTGTCGAGGACCGTCAGCGTTGCCTGGATTGCGGCATGAACGCCCACGTGGCAAAGCCGATTGACGTCGAGAAAGTTGCCAAGATTCTCGAGAGGTTTACGAGCTAGGCCGAACCGGTTGTCAGATTGCGCTGTTGCCGGTTTAGCGCGTGAAGGGGCGCCTCGGATGGTCCGGGACGCCCCTTCACGCATCGAAAACGACGAACGGAGTCTACTTGTCCTGTTCGTGCTCGGCGATGCGCTTGTCGTAGTTGGCGATCTTGTAACCAAGGCGATCGAGTCCCGCTTTGATCTTGTCGAGGCGCTTCTGTGCCTCTTCACGTTGCTCGATGAGAATTGCCTTGCGTGCTTCGAGGGTCGACTCGCCCTGATCAAACAGCTGCATGTACTCGATGAGCGCCTCGATGGAGACGTTGGCTCCGCGCATGCTTCCCGAGGGCATGAGCGTGGGCCTGCTGTTCGCCATGGCCTCTCAGGCGGTGGGCGAGGCCGCCAATGCCTACTTGGGCATGGCGTTTGCCCTGGCCATCGGCATCGGCCTACAGAATTTCCCCGAGGGCGCGGCGATTTCGCTCCCGCTGATGCGCGAGGGCCTGAGCCGCCGCAAGGCGTTTTTGCTCGGTAGCCTCTCGGGCATCGTCGAGCCGATTTTCGGCGTGGCGGTCGTGTTGGTGAGCGGGCAGATCGCGCCGTTCATGCCCTGGCTGCTGTCGTTTGCCGCGGGTTCCATGATCTACGTGGTGGTTGAGGAGCTCATCCCCGAGGCGCATCTGGGAACGCATTCCAATGTGGGAACGCTGGGGGTTATTGCGAGATTCGTGATCATGATGGTGCTCGATGTGGCGCTCGGGTGATAAGGTCGAATACACGACGCGCCTGCGGAAGGAGCCGCCCCATGATCAAGATGTTTGCCAGCGACCTTGACGGAACGCTGTTCAACCTGCTGCATCAGACGGACGACGTGATCCGCAGGGCGGTGCAGGCGGCGCTTGACCAGGGGGTTCGTGTGGTGCCCGCAACAGGTCGCATCGCGCCTCCGTCTGGCGAGGACGGCTTTGGGGGCCTCGCCGTCGATGCGGTGTGCGCCAACGGCTCCATCATCCGCGGGGTTGAAGGAGAGCTGCTCAAAACCTACCCGGTGGATCCGGTGTTCGTAGAGGACATTATCAGGACCTTTCCCCAAATCTGCTTTGATTGCAACACGCCTGAGGGCATCCTTTCAACGGGAACGCACGAGCAGCACCAAGCAGGCTTCAAGCGCGACAGTCTGTTCAGGCAGATTCTCATGCGCGGCATGCACGCGAGCGGCAAGATGACCACGATGCACCTTTATGAGCAACCCCTTTCCGTCATTCAAGAGCACGAGGTCTGCAAGATCAACGCGCGCATCGCCGACCCGGATCTCGAGCGCGAGCTCAAGGCGTATATCGCCGACCACTCCGACACGGTGGTGAATGCTCCGTTCAACCCGGTGATATTCGAACTGACCGACAAGGGCTGCAACAAAGGAGAGAGCGTGGCGTGGCTGGGGCGCTATTACGGCATCGAGGAGGACGAGATCGCCGTGTATGGAGACGGTGGCAACGACATCGTGATGCTGGAGCGCTTCCGTCATTCGTACGCCGTGGCAAATGCCGCCGACGCCGCGAAGGCCGCCGCGAGTGAGACCATCGGCTATAGCGCGTTGCATGCCGTGCCCAAGCACATGATGCGGACGCTGCGCAAGCAGAGCGGTCGCGTGATCATCTCCTAGTAGAGAAGCAGAAAAACGATTTCCGACAGACCGAACCGCGCGCCATTTGCCATGCCGTTTTCATGTTGATACACACATCGTGTAATAATACACAGTGTGAGTAATAGCAACATGAAAGGGGCGTTATGTCTCGATCTGCAAACGCCCGCGCACTCGAGGCGCAAGCGGGCACTCCGATTAGCGGGGACAATCGGGAACAAGCGGGTGTGGCCATGTGCAGCAAGCCCGAGGCCCCGTTCGGCAAACGCGATCGGCGCAGTTTGCGTTCCCAGCGTGCGTTGCAGCGTGCGCTCGCGCAGGAGCTCGTCGCGGGTGGGGACATTGGCCACCTGAGCGTGGCCACGCTCACCGAGCGCGCGGGCCTCACGCGCCGTACGTTCTATTCCCATTACAAGGACATCCCCGACTTCATCAATCAGGTCGAAAACGGTCTGCTCTGCGAGATCGGCGCGCGTGTCCGCAGCTTCAGCGAACTTACCCTACCCGACCTCTATACGAGCATCGATGAGCTCGAGCCTGCTCCCGGCGCTGTTGAACTGCTGCAATACCTGGCGGACAACCGCGAGCTTATCGGCTCGCTCTTGGGGCCCGGCGGAGACCCGGCGTTTATTGAAAAAATCGTCGACCTTGTGCGCAACGAGGTATCGCAGCGCATGCAAACGGGTATCTTCCCGGCCGTACTGAAATCGTTCTTCGATTATTACCTCACCTCGGTGGTGGCCTCCGAGGTGGGGGTGGTGCAGCGCTGGTTCGCCACGGGCCTGCGCGAGTCGCCCAAGACGATGGCGTGCATCATGACGGTCATCGCGTTCGTCCGCCCGGGCGACCTGTACGGCATGCCCATTGAGATCAACGTGCCGAAGTACGGTATGAAGCTGTTCGAGTTGAACGTGGACAACTTCGACCTCGGTGCGGCGCGTGACTTTGAAACCCTGAACGCGATGAACGACGCTTCCAAACAGACGGAAGAGGAGTAGCAATGGCAGAGAATATCAAGGATGCAACAGGTGCGGCTCCGGTGCCCGAGGGCGCGATTTGGAACCCGGGCAACGCGACGGGCCAACTCCACCTGGGTATCGACGTGGGTTCCACCACGGTCAAACTCGCGGTGCTGAACGACGCCAACGAGATCGTGTACGCCAAGTATCAGCGCCATCACACCGACGTGCGCGCCTGCGCGCGCGACCTGTTCACCGGTGTCGTGAACCTGATGCCCACCGAGCAGATGACTTGCGCCATTACCGGTTCGGGTGGTCTGCTGCTCTCCCAATG
>NZ_QSTQ01000027.1:18988-26983 GCF_003438275.1 Collinsella sp. OM07-12 | reverse complement strand
CGCCGCGAGCGCCGCGGCGGGCGCGGAAACCCGCAGCGCCTCGTCGACGTCGCTCGCGAGGAGCCCGCCGTGGCCGGGGTCGAACTGACGCGGCTCGTATCCCTGCGCCGGTCCGGTGCCCGAGCGCATGGCGGCGTAGAACTCGACTGCCGCGGCGGCCGCGAACGAGCCGAACTTGGCAACGAGCGCGGCGTAGGTGCGCGCCAGCGCCCGGTAGAGCTCCTCGCCGTAGAGGCCCGCGCACCCGTCTATCGCCTGTGCGACCGCTGCCTGCAGCAGGTCGGCGTTGATGCCGAGCGCGCGGGCGTAGCGGTCGAAGTCCTCGCGCGGTATCACTCCGCCTCACCGCCGGCGGGCGGCAGGGCCGCGGCCTTCGCGGCCTGCGCGGCCATCGTCTCCGCCATGGCGTTTAGCGCCGCGATGGCCCCGCCCTGCTGCTTCTCGCGCTCCAGGCGGTCGATGGTCGGCTGGGACAGGCCCACGCCCTCGTAGTAGACGCGGGTGCCAAGCATGCTCTCGTCCGCGGCGGCGAGTTTCGTCCACGCGTCGGCGCGCGCGGCGATGGTCGGCATCGAGGGATCCTTGAAGTACGCCTGGACGGCGCGCTGCTCGTCGGTGAGCCCGGATATCGGGACGCCGTCCTTGACCGCCATCATCATCTGCGCGACCGTCTCGAGCGCCTCGGCGTTGTGCTCGTTGATCTGCTCCACCTCGAGGATGAGCGGGTCGTTCGCCGCGCCCAGGGCGTCCGAGGACGTGTAGGTGTTCGACAGCACTCCCAGCTGCGCCAGCGGCACGTTGGTCGCGCCGGAGAACCGCTGCGCGTCGTTCTCGAAGACGCGCGTGAAGTTGTCCGCGGTCGGGGCGGCGAACTGCCCCACGGTCGGGACATCGCCGTCCTCGTCCTTGGTGATGGCGAGGAACGACCCGACGTACGCATTGAACTTGGCGATGGGCGACGGCGGGGTGGCGAGACCGCCCTCGTCCCCATCATCGTCATCGCCCTCCCCGCCGTCCCCGTCCTTCACGGAGAAGAGGTCGTCCTTGGCGCCGAGGATGTATCGCTGGGGGAACGTGAAGAACTCCGCGCCGACCTCCATGCGCAGCACGTCGCGCATGGCCTTGTCGACGATGCCCAGGATCTCGGGCGTGAGCATGGAGTGGCCGAGCGGGCGGTCCGGGTCGGGATCGTAGGTGAACACCTCCATGAGCGGGCGACCCATGGGGTTCGGCTCCGTCTCGCAGCCCCACTCATATGGGCCGCTGCCCGAGCCGATACGCACCAGCGTGAGCACCGCGTCCGGGAAGTGGCACACGTAGCGGGAGGCGTTGCCCGACCTGTCGACGTCGGCGAGGACGACGCCGCAGCGGATGCGGCGGGCGTCCTTGTCCCACAGGCAGCAGAACTGGTTCGCGCTGAACACGCGGACCATCGCCTCGGGCTGTCCGGGGCCGCCCCTCATGACGGTCATGGCCGACACGCCGTAGGTGAGGGCGCTAGCGCACGCCTGCCGGTAGAGCGACCTCAGGCGGTTCTCGCGCACGAGGCGCTTGAGGTCCTGGTCCTCAGCGCCGTCGAAGACGAAGCCGTCGAAGACGGAGCGCACGGAGTGCGCCTTGATGGCCTTGGCGCACCACCCGGTGACGCAGTTGACCATCTCGAGCATGGGCGGGATGGAGATGCCGAGGCTCTTCATCTCGTTCTTCATGTCGTAGTAGCGCTTGAGGACGGTGTTGCGCGCCGACATGTCGCCCCAGGTGTCGAACATGTCCTCCACGGCGGCTCGGTACGGCTCGGGGACGGCGTCGAGGTTCGGCGTCTCGACGGAGGCCCCCTGCCCAATTCTCTGGATCACAGTGTCCTCTGCTTCCTGCGCGGGTTGCGCTTGGTGTTCCTCGCGCCCCACAGCGCGAGCGAGCAAGATTCGAGTGGCTCGGGCGACACGGTCGCGTCCTCGGGGGAGCCGAAGCCCCACCCGCCGCGGGACCCGATCTTCCTGCGCACGCACTTCCTCGCCGAATCCTCGAGCGTCGGGTCGTAGGTGTGCGCGAGCGTGCCGTCGTTGAGCGCGTCCACGAAGCCGACGGCGGCGGCGACCACGTCGCGCGTCTGCGGCCTCACGACGTAGCCGCGCGGCGGCTTCATCTCGGCGAGGCGGTCGATGAGCGCGTCGGCGCCCGACATGCCGTCGATGACGACGACCGACGCGGTCGTGCGGCGGTCGTAGAGCCACTCGGCGAGCTCGCGGGCGCCGCCCGCCGTCGTTCCGACCCTGATGAGCTCGACGGCGGCCTTGCCCTTGAGCGCACGCTGGCCGAGCTTGCAGCCCGACAGCGCGTAGGTCGACCCGTCCCTCGAGAACTTCACCCCGAAGGCCTTCTTGCCGCGGTACCGGTCGCCGATGGCGTCGATGAGGGCGGCGCCCCACGATTCCCGCGGGATGGCCCTCGTGAGCATGGCGGCCGGGCTGAACCAGCCCAGGCGCTCGTGGGCGAAGCCGGTGATCGAGCCGCCGGCGAACTCCGTGCGGGTGAAGTCGAGCGACAGGATGATGCCCATGCTCGGGTTCGATTCGTAGATGAGGTCCACCACGTCGTCGAACGTGGCGTCCTGGCGCGGGCACTCGTCCGTGGCCCACGAGCACCACTCGGTGCTCGGGATGTCGCCGGCGAGGATGGCCGCGCGCGTGCGCGCGAACACGGTGCCGGGGCAGTCCTCGTTGGGCGGCGTGCCCGTGTAGATGATCTGGCGCTCCCCGGTCGCGGAGGCGGCGAGCGTGTACATGATGGCGTCGTACTGGGAGTCGGTGAGCTCCTGCGCCTCGTCGAACACGACGAGCTGGATGTCATCGAAGCCTCGGGCGCTTCCGTTGGTGCGCGCCGAGAACTCGATGGAGCCGCCGTTGGTGAGGTAGATGGCCTCCTCGCCGTTCGTGCGGCGGATCCTCTCGACGAGGCACGAGAGCTCGGGGTGCTCCTTGTCCGTGAAGTAGCGGACGAGTCGGTTGAACGCCTTCTTGGCGGTCTTCACGCGGTGCGCGGTGTGGAGGATGTGCCAGCCGCAGACCGCCAGGCGGAACACCTCGTATATCTCGATGACGGCGTTCTTGCCGTTCTGGCGGGGCACGTCCAGGCCGCACGTGACGTAGGCGGGGCGGCCCTCGGCGTCGCACGCGCACCAATCGGACAGAACCAGGGACTGCCACTCGATGGGCTCCATGCCCAGGTCCCCGCCCAGCTCGGCGGCGTCCTCGCCCTCGGAGTAGGCGACCTCGCCCACGGCGACCCTATACCGCGGCTCTTGCCTTCCGCGCCTCGTGGCGCTCGGCGATCGAGAAGAGCTTGGTCTGGACGTTCCGGACATCTGGCGCCCCCTCGTGGCCGTCGGTTATGCCGAGCTGCTTGTTGAGCTGCCTGATCTCCGCCGAGGCGGTCTTCAGGGTCGCTATCTGCGGGAAGGACTTCAGGTCCCCCATGTCGTTCTGGTAGGCGGTCTGCTCGCCGAAGCTGTCGAGCTCGTCCTGGGCGAGCTGGACGATCTTGTACCACTGGCACAGCAGCGCGAGCGTAGGCGCGTCGGATTGGGTGAACGAGCGGCCTGCCGTGAGCTCGTCCCACTTGGCGCTCTTCACGGGGTCGCCGGCGACCGCGGCGGGCTTCTCGAGGGGCATCCGCCACCTCCAATCGGCATAAAAAAGCCGCCCCTTGGGACGGCTGGCGAAATCTGGCATAAAGCCCATTAGAGCGCCTTGGTGGCCTCCACTGCGATATGGATGGCCACATCGAGCGCTGTGCCCAGGAACTCTTTCACCTTGCGCATCTTCGGGCTCTCGTTGAGGTAATCGACGCCCGCTGACGTGATGCGCAGGTCGTAGTAGAGCGTCTCGCCCGTCGTTTTCAGGACTGTGGCTACGACCAGCTTGCGGTCAATAAGATCAGAGACGACGGCCCGCCAATAGACGGGATTTATCTTCGCGAGCTCCTGTGCCTTCGCCGGATTCGGCTCAACGCCGTCCTTGATGCACTGATACAGGTAGCTCAGTACCTTGAAGACAACGACGTCGAAATCGTCTGCGGCCATAGGCTGCTACTCTCCTTCGAGAAGCTCGTCTGTCCTCGGGACAACGCCGACCATCTCGTCCAGAGCATCGAAGAAAGCGCCGTCGTCCGTCACGACGACACCTTGGTTCCGGAACTCCTCAAAACTCAAGTCGGAAAGATTGAAGGGATTCTGGCCGGACTTTGTCTCATTCATGGCTGTAGCCTCCTACCTGCCGCTATCTGTTGTAATTGTACCCTTTATTGCGGGTGATGTAATCGAATCCGTACTTAGGAAGGGTCTCTGAGTAATAGCGGTCGAGGACGCCGGTGTAAATCTGCCGCCTGCTCGCGGCAGACAGATTCCCCCCGGCCTTTCTTGCCTCGCTTTTAATCTCGGCCTGGATGCTCGCCGAATCCTTTCCGATCTTCTCGTATAGGGCCTTGCTCTTCGCTTCGGTATTCGAGGGGTTGCGGCGAATGATGTAATTCAGCTCATTCTTGCCGCTCGCCGCAGCCCTGTGCTCGGCCCAGTTTGACGCGGCCATATTCTGCACGTCCTGGAGCGAGAACGTTGCGCCGTAACCTTCCGCCCCCTTCGGGTGGCCGTGGGTCACGGTCGCGCCGCGGCGCATCAGGTCGGAACTGTAAAACGCGACGCTGTTGCTGTTGCCCCTATATGCGGCAAGGACGGAGCCGTCCTTGCCGATGACGAAAAGCTCCTCATGGCCAAGCACTCGAATCCTGTCTTCGATTTCCTGAAGCGTCATCCCTTGGAACTGCTTCACATCCATCGGGCGCGGCGTTCTCTGTCCTGAGCGGCCTGGGGAAGTCTTAGTTGTTCCCGTCCCTTTCCGCGTAGCCGACCAGCTTCCTCTACCGCCCATGAAATCCACCAGCCTTGTACTCGACGACCTCGCAGCCGCCGAAATCGAATCCGATATTCTTGCCGTAGAGGAGCACGCGGGACGGCTCCAGGCGCCTCATCGCCTCGCGCATCCCCTCATGCCAGAACTCTTGCGCGCCCTCGTCCCCCTTCACGCCGACGGTCGACACGGCGACGGTCGAGCGGCGCGGGACGCCGTCGAACGTGAAGAGAAAGCTCCGGCGCTGCGCCCACGAGAGGGTCGGGACTACACGGAGGCCCTGCTCCTGCCACCAGTGCCCGAGCGCCTGGGAGCGGTAGCGGTTCCATCGCTGCATGGCGTCGGGCATGTCGAGGTAGAGCGAGAAGTCGGGCGTGAGCACGCAGTCGAAGCCGCGCAGGCACTCGAGGTAGGCCGCGGGGCGGGCCCACACGCGCTCGAACTGGTAGTCGTCGATGAAGAAGTGGCAGCAGCGGCCGGCCTTGTCGGCCTCGGGCGTGCTCTTGGCGTAGTTGAACCCGATCATGTCCGCCGGCCTGGCCATGCAGCGTTTCATGCGGGGCATGCCGTCGCGACCGCAGTCGGATCGGCTGACGAGGCGCAGGTTGTACGCATCGTCCGTCCTCAGGCGCTCGTGGCCGTAGTCGAGCCGTTTGCTTTTGAAGTCCAGCCCGAACCTCGACATGTCGAAGTCCTTGAGGCTGCGGACCTCCTCGCGCAGCATCGACTTGTTCCACGTGGCCACCTCGCCGGTCTTGTTGTCGGCGATGCGGAAGGCCTTGATCTGCTCGTCGGTCAGGTCGTCGCAGTACTCGATCTTGGAGTCGGGAATCTCGTCCCACCCCAGGCTCCTGCACGCCTCGACGCGCGTGTGCCCCCATACAATAACCGGGCGCTCGCGGCTCTCCAGGCCGATGGTCCCGCGCAGCCCGAACTCCTTGATGGAGTCGGCGACCACGGGGACGGCGGAGGCGTTGTGCCGGGCGTTTCGCTCATATGGGACGATGTCGTGTATCTTCACGTACACACCCGCCTAGTTTTTCTCGGTTTAGCTGCGGTCTTGGCTTGACTTCTGTAAAAAAGCGTATTCGGGGGTATTGCGGCCCTGGCGCGGGATGGTGGCCCGTCGCCATCCGGCAAAAGACCCCCGTGGGGTCGAGTGCCGAGGCGCGTCCCCTACCACGAGGTCGTTGCCCGAGGCTGTCTGTCGGGCACGGACGGGGGACCAATAACCGATGCGCGATCGTCCTTGAGTGCCTTGCACAGCGCGACGAACGTCTCGGGCGAGTTCCAGGCGGCGCGGCGCGAGGCGAGCGCGGACCGGACGGCCGAGACCTCGGCGACGCTGCGGGCGCGGCGCCAGTTGTTGCAGCAACGATGTGCGGCGGCGACGTTGTCACGGTCGAAGGGCGATCCGCCGCGGCTGACCGGGACGAGCTCGTCGCACTCGAAAGCCCGGGGGTCGCCCGCAGGCACCCCGTAGTCTATGGGTAGCCCACATATCCAGCAGGGCCTACCCTGCGAGCGCAGCCACCGCACGACATGGCGGCGTCGGGCGCCGTTGGCCTTGCGCGGGTTGCCCATCCCCTACCACTCCACCGGGGAGCGCCCTCGGTTGGACATACACGCCTCGATGCCCCCGTAGCGCAGCGCCTCCAGGCGCACGCCCCCGGCACTCCCCGGTCGGCGGCGGGGCGCCGCCGTGACCCCCAGGGCGCGACGGAACGCCCACGCCATGACCGTGTCGTGGCGGCGGGCGGATCGTGTGATGCACTCTCGGCTGACCACGGGCATCATCCCCTATTGAATTAAACGGAATAGAAAGGCCGGAGTCCCTGAACTGCTGAAGGGAACCCCGGCCACTCATCTGTGCTTCCACGCACATCCGACCCGCATGCCGCGCGGGCGGCGCTGCGAATCGACACCCTAGTTATATCCCAGAAGAAACCTGCAACGGTCTGCAATTGTGTGCAATCGTCTGCAACTATCTGCAATTGTCTGCAGAAGTGTGCAATCGTCTGCAATTGTCTGCAGTCCCGTAAAGACAGAAGGCCCCGACCGCACATGGCGATCGGGGCCGACATGCTGACGCGAACCAGCCATCCAACTATATTGCCGCACGGCCCACGCCAGCCCTTGCGGTGGCGATGCCCACCATATCGACCCAGTCCAGGGCCGATGACATATCTGAATGGACCGACCTCACCGACACCCCCAGCGTCCCCGCGATCTCCTGCAGCGTGCGGTCCTCGCAGTATCGCAGCTCCAGCACGTCGCCCCAGCGCTTGCCGGGGTTGGCGGAGCGCACGCCCGCACACAGCTCGCGGCCCCGCTCCACCTCGCGCCGCAGCTCCGACAGCTCCGCGCCGCTGCGGCGCTCATAGTCGATCCTGTCATCCGTCGAGCGCATAAAGTCCGTCCCGTGCGCGCCCTTGCCCACGGCGTCGTAGCGCTGGGCGCGCACCTGCTCGCGCGCCTGCATCGACTGGATGACCGCCAGCCTGCGGTCGATGCCGCGCTGGGCGGCCCGTACGGTCTCCAGATATTCCCTTGCGTCCATGTGACCTCCCGCGTGGTACCATGCTCTACGCCATATAGAGGATGCCGGGAGGCGTCTTTGCCAAAGGCCGCCGGCGCTCCAACGCCAGCGGCCTTAATTATATATCTACCTATGTCTACCTGCGGAAACTCAATATCTCATCGCGACCTCGCGGCGCATGGCCTGGAGCTCGTCGTAGGCCGCGCCCGACCCGGCAAGGTAGCGGTCGACCCTGTCGCGCTTCGGCTTGGCGCCCTTGCGGCGGGCCTCCTTCACGCGGCGCAGGTCGTGCTCGCGCCGGCACGCCTCCGAGCAGTACTTGGCGTGGGGCGCCTTCGGGATGAAGACCCTCCCGCAGATCGCGCACGTCCTCTCCTGCACATCCCACATCACGTTCATCTCGTCGACCTCCTGCACCTGCGGGCGCGGCGCGCCTCGATGCTCTTGCGCACGCGGCGGTTCTCGGCGAGCATCCGCCATAACTTCTCGAACAACCTCATCGCTTAGCCTTCCTCGACCTCTTGAGCGCGCGGGCGCGGTCGCGCTGCAGCG
>NZ_QSTQ01000027.1:0-18971 GCF_003438275.1 Collinsella sp. OM07-12 | reverse complement strand
GGCCGCGCTGCCGCCCCCGCCCCCTCCGCTCCGTCTCCCCGATCTGCGCCGCCGTCACCCGCGGCGCGTCTGCCCGTCCGTGCGCGAGCGCCCGGCGCGCGGGGCCCGAAACCAAATCGGGCACCGTGCGCCAGGCGGTCGCGCGGAACAGCTCGGCCGCCGAGCGGATCACCGGCTGTTCCAGCTGTTCGCGAGCATGGTCACCGCCTGGCGGAACGGCGGCAGGTCCATGCTCCCCCACGCGACGCTGTTCGACATCCCGCAGGCGGGGCACCTGACGCTCAGCACGTTGGGCTTGGTCAGGGAACGCTCTCGCACATCCTCCACCTCGGGCTCCGCCCCGCACCGGGGGCACGCCTTGAACTCGACATCGTTATAGGTCACAGCTCTCTCCCATCTCCCTGAACTCGGCCTCGTAGCACCTCGGGCAGACGGCGTAGCCGAACCCGAGGTCGTTGTGGATCAGCCGCGAGGTGTAGCTCTCACCGAATGCAAGCCAGCAGCCGCACTCAGCGCATTCGACTGCAGTCGAGAAGTCATCCGCGCACACGCTCGCGCCGTCCGGCACACGCCAGTCCCTATACTCGGCCCGCGCCGGCACCCACCTAATCGCTCGCCTCACTGAACACACCTCCCGTCGTGCGCCATCGTTCGCCCAAAAAGGCCGCAAACGGGCACGACCACTCGCGATAGTTCGGCGTCGGTTTCCCGCACATGTCGCAGGTATACATCTTCGGCTCCCTCTTCACCTCGTGCTCCAATCCTTCTCGATTTCCTTCTCCTCCGCGACCATGATCAGCGCTCGGTTGACGCATCGCCTCGCCTGGCGCATCTCGTCACAGGCGGTCGGGCCCATGCCCGCCCCGATCGACCTCTTGGCGTCCTCGAGCCTGCCGATGGCGAGGTCTATCCAGTCGGCGGGGCCGCACCTGTAGCTCATCGGGACTCACCCCTCACGCCGAAGATGTCGGCCAGGATGTCGCCCGGCGTGGCCATGAACGGCTCGGTGCTCACGGGGTCGTACTGCACCTCGAGGTAGTTCGGGTACCCGATGCTCACGCCCGTGGGCTCGTCCACGGGCAGGCACTGGTAGCCCCAGATCACGCTCACCTCGTGCTCGTCCAGGATGGTCTTGGTGCGCTCGATTCGCATCCGGTAGCCGTCCACCGGCCCCGTGTCGTAGGTGTCGTCGGCCCAGGGAATCCGGTGCCTGTCGAGGGCGTCTCGGTAGGCCCTCATCACCGCTGAGATCTCGGTCAAAACCTCTCTCCTCTCCTTCTCAAAAGAATTAGGCGTTCTTTGCCGCGGGGACTCCCCCGCCGGCCCCGTTTCCGCCATCTAGCGGCGGGAACCCCAACGCCTGCTGGCCCAGCTGCCCCGCCGCCGTTGGCACACCTTTGGCACACCCGCGATTCGGCTTCCCGTCCTTCGGGTCCTCGCCCTTCGCGAGCTTGGCGATCTCCTCGTACAGGTCCTTCTCGCGCTGCCGGCGCGCAATCGCCGCGTCGCGCTTCTGGATCTTGGCCAGCAGCACGGCCTCCCTCCGCGACATGACGTTGGTCATGTAGACCTTCGTCAGGCTGAGCGGGCGGCCGTGTGAGGGGTCGGCCTTCTCGTTCCTGAGCATCTCCATGAGGGTGATCATGACGCCTCCGCTATCTGGCGATCGAGCTCGGCTATGAGCTCGTCATCGGTCTTCACGGGCTGCCACACGGCGGCGCGCTCGACCTCCTGGGAGGTCTGCCCGCCGCGGGCCTTGCGGTCCGCGTCGAAGCCGACCTGCTTGCGGCTCCAGTTGCGGGCGAGCGCCCACACGTCGGTCACGGGCAGGCCGCTCGGCAGCGTCCACCCCTGCGCGGCGTAGTGGTCGAAGAACTGGCGGGCGTCGCCCCGGAGGCAGTTGGCGGCGAAGTACGCCTCCACGTCCTCGGCCGACGGGGGCTCGAAGTCATCGGGTGCTTGGCGGGCCGCGCTATAGCCCGCTAGGGCTATCTCCTTCTCCTTCTCTTTCTGTTGGCTACCCCCTCGCCCGCTGGGTCGGCTACCCCCTTGGACACCCCCTTGGCTACCCCCTTGGGCGGTTGCGATGCCGCCTGCCTTGGCGGCCCTCGCCTGCCCCCCGAGGCTGCCGTTGACCATGGCGTCGATGCGGCCCCTCGCGAAGGTGAACGCCGCCATGGTGGTGGGCTTAAGCTTTGGCTCGATGCCCTCGTAGCCGTAGCGCAGCATCGCCCACGCGAGCGCCATGCCCTCCCTGTCGCCCAGGGCGCGGCAGCCCTCGTAGAAGTCCCTGTTGAAGTTGAAGTTATTCATCCGTCTCACCTCCGTGCGATATCGAATCGGTAAAGGCCGCGGCGGCGGCCTGGTCTCGGCCCGGCATGACCGAGCCGTAGGTGCCGAGCGTCGTCTTGACGTCGGCATGCCCCAGGCGCTCCTGCACCGTGCGCATGTCGAAGCCGTGCATGAGCAGCCAGGTGGCATGGGTGTGCCTCAGGGAGTGGAAGACCGTCTCCTCGGGCAGCCCCAGGTCCCTCGCGAGCGACTTGAAGCGGCTCGTCACGGTGGACGGGCGCGCGAGGGCGCCGGCGGGCCCGAAGGTCACCACCAGCGCCGCCGGGCCCCTGCGCGCGAGCCACGTGTCCTGCCACTCCAGGTGGCGCTGCAGCTGGGCCTCCACCGCCGGCGCGAGCGACACGTTGCGCACGCGCCTGCCCTTGGTGTAGGCCTGCCGGTGCAGCTCGGGCTTCTCGACCGCCTGCCCCGCCACGTGGAGGTCGTGCAGCGCCCGGCGCCAGTCGCGCCGCTGCAGCCCGCAGACCTCCCCGCAGCGAAGCCCCGTGTTGAGGGCGAGGTAGGCCGCCATGGCCTCGGTGCGCCGAGAGATGTTGGCGCCCGAGGCCGAGCGCGAGGACATGGCGGACACCAGCGCGCGGGACAGCTCGTCGGTATCGCACTCGGACAGCGCGAACGGCTCGACGGGCTCGGGCGACGGCGCGGGGACGTCGAGCATGATGTCCCGCCCCAGCGCCGGGCGCCACGAGCGGTAGGCGCCCTTCAGCAGCGCGTGCATCTTGAGCAGCGTCTTGGGCTTCACGCCCTTCCCCGTCCTGGGGGCGAGCAGCATGCGGTACGCCGCCGACACGTCCCAGGGCTCGAGTTGGTCGTAGGGAAGCCGCCCGATGGTCGGCTCCACCATCGTCCTGACCACGCTGCGGTACGTGGCCACGGAGTTGTCGGACAGGCCGTTGACGGGGTCGGAGATGTACGTCTCGAGCATCGAGGACAGGCGCTTCGAGCTGTCCTGTGCGGAGGAAGGGTCGAACGTGGCCGCCCACCTGTCGCACTCGGCCTGGGCCTGCTCGCGCGTCAGCTCCGCGTCCCACGACCTGTACGGCCTGATCCGCCTTCCGGTCACGCGGTCGGTGCCCATGTAGGGGCGGGCGAACCAGCGGCCGTCCGCCCCGCGCTGCACGACCGCCCGGCGGTCGCTAGATGTCGGCATCGACGCCCAGCTCCGCCGCCATGTCGCGGATCTCCCTGCGCGCATCCAGGTCGATGGTCTGGATGCTGCCGGCGTGCCCATGGGGATTGGCGCCGAGGGCGGCGATGAGCACGAGCTTGCGCGCGTTCCTGTCCGGGACGCCCGCCTGGCTGAAGGCCGCGCAGAGCGCGTCGGCGCACTCGCAGGCGAGCGCGAACAGGTCGCTGATGTCGGTCGGGCCCACGAAGCATGAGTCGCCGGAGCCGTCCCCGTTGGCGGTCGTGACCGTCGCGCAGCGGCACTCGAAAGTGCGGACCTCGCCGCACGCCTCGACCGTCACCCTGGCCTTCTTCTCGCTACTCATCCTTCTCCTCCTCCTTGGCGCTCGCCTGCACCCTCTCCATGAGCCACACGTCCTCCTCGCCGGGCTCGAAGCCCGCGGAGCAGAAGATGTCATAGTGGTCGAGCCACGCCTCCGCGTCGTCGCCGCCCCAGCGGTTGTCGAGCTGGGCCATGTCCTTGGCCGCCGCCATGAGCCAGCAGCCGGCCTCGTACTCGCTGGGCCTGCAGGCCTTGAGGTTGCGGGCGAACTCGTCTCGCACGAGCCCGAAACGCCCCTCGTTCTCGGGGTGGCTGTCGCCGCCCATCGCCATGAGCAGCGCGGGCGGGTCCTCGCGGCCCACGCGCACCTCCACCATGAGGTCCTTGGACATGGCGAAGGCGCCGGACGACACGAAGCCGATCAGGCTCCTGTACAGTTCCTCGAGCGCGGCCTCCTCGCGCTCGGCCTCCTGCTCGGCCCGGATCTCCTCCTCGGTCTTCTCGGGCGCGGCGCCCGAGCCGTCATCCGGCTCGTAGAGATCCCAGTAGCTGCCCTTCCACACGGCGACGGCTCCGGCGGCGAACTCCTTCCCCTCGAGCTTCTTAGCGGCGAGGCCGACGTTGACCCAGTCCGTGTAGTTGAACCCCTCGGGCTTTTCCTTCACGACCGGGATGCCCGCGTCGCCGAATGCGTCGTAGTCCTCGGCCTTGGCCTCCTCGCGCTCGACGCGGCGGCGGATGCTGTCGGCCTTGCCCGCCCAGCCATCGCCGGCCGCCAACACGGCCTCGATGTCCTTCTCGTCGTCGAAGGCGCTCGCGGCCTCGAGCTGCTCCAGCGTCACCTGCACGCCGGCATCGATGCGACCGCGCAGCCTGCGCGCCGCGCGGATCTGCCCGGCGGTGGCGCGGCTCGCGCGCTCGATGCGCTGCTCGTCGACGCCAAGCACGAGCATCTGCTGCACGCCGCGTGCGCGCTCGGCCTCGGTCAGCTGGCGCTTGTCGTCGGTGGCGAGCATGGCCACGAGCTCGTTGGCCTCGTCCATGCTCTCCGCCACCAGCGCGGAGACCTCGCGGTCCTCCCCGTAAATCGAGGACAGCGCGCGGTAGCGGCGCTCGCCGTCCACGATGCGGAACACGTTGCCGTCCGCCACGACCACGGGCGGGTTCAGCGGCTCGCCGCCGGTCGCCTCGATGCTGCGGGCCAGGGCGCCGATGTCGCCGAAGTCCTCGCGCGGGTTCTGCCCGCTCGGGCGGATGTCGCCCAGGCGAACCTGCCTCTTCTCAAACTGCATGCCATATCCTCCTGACTAGTAGTACATCCCGCTCGGGGCGGTCCCCTCGATGGCGCCGGCTATGGCCAGCAGCGCGAGCATCGCGACGGCGCACACCACGCTGCGCACGCGCTCGGGAAGCGAGTTCCACCACTCGCCGAGCCTGCAGCCGGCATCCCAGACCAGATCGACCATCACGCCACCCGCCTCGGACGGCGAGCGGGCACGCAGTCGGGCGAGGGCAGCGCCGGCACCGCCCCGCGCGCCCTGATGGCGGCGTCGATGTCCTCGCTGCTCACCACCTCGCGCGAGCTGTTCGGGTTGAGCGACGGGTAGCGCGGTATCACGCCCTGCATGACCATCGCGCGGAACGTGACGTTGTCGCAGCAGGCGTAACGCGCGCCCTTGGCTATAGACATCCACATGGCCTTCTCCTTTCATTCGTTGAGCCAATCCCTTGCCGGAGGGCCGCACCGATAGATGCGGCCGGAGGGCGCTCCCCCGCCAAAGGGAGCGGTGCCGCCGCCCCGCCAAGTCGGCGGCGGACACCTTATGGACCGGATGTAGGGAGTCCGGCCCCGTCGCGCCACGGGCCCCGCGGAATGGGGGCGGTACGGAACCCGTGGCGCGGCGGGGGCTGACTCCGCCGTCAGCGGCGCATGAGGCCGAGCCCGACCCCGAACAGGAACGCGAAGGAAAGTGCGAGAATGAAACCCATGGAAACCTCCTTGGAAGGGAATCGAAGATGAACAAGACGCTCAAAGCCGCGAAGGAGAACATCGACCTGCTGGTCACCATCGCGGGCGCGGTCGGGTTCGGCTCGGTCGCCGCGATGGCCGAGGACGCCCGCCAGATGCTCGCCGAGCACCCGGCCTCGTGCCTCCTCCTGACCGGCGCCGCCGCGATGCTCGGGTACGCGACCGCGCGCATCGTCAGCGCGAGGAGCGCCTGGGCAAAGCGCCGGAGGATGGACGAACGCCTCTCCGCCGTATTCCTCGGCATGTCGAGGAGGCGGAAGGAGCTGGTGTCCCGTGCGCTCGACGAGGGCTCCGTCAGCCTCTCCCCGCTCGATGCCGACGCCCTCGCGCTGTGCGAGCTCGGCATCTTCGGCACGCCGCCGGTCGGCTCGATGCTCACCGCGACCGACTTCTCCATCAGGCCCGCGGTGATCAGGGCGATCGCCGGGCACCGCTCCGAATGGCTCGCCTAGCGCGCCCATAGCGACCCTGCCACCCACGCCGCGATGAACGGCAGCGCGGCCGAGAAGCACACCCGCGCGAGGCCGTAGGCCCCCTGCGCGGTGCACATCCAGCCGGCGGCGTCCATGACGGCGGCCGAGGCCAGCAGTGCCCGCCTCACTGCCCCGCCCCGTGGACGGCGTCCGGAATCGATGCGCTGCCCCCACTGCGGGACGGGCTACCGCACGCGATGACCTCGTAGGCGAGCTCGACCTCGGCGATCCCCTCGAGGATCTCGGCGGCCGCCTGCAGGTGCTCCGAAGCCTCCCTCGCCTTCTCCGCGAGTTCCATGGCCTCGGGGCACCTGCCCTCCAAGACGAGCTCGCCCACCTTCTTGCCTTCCATCTCTTCCTCCATCCGGTCTACGCAGCCTCGTCCGTGTTTCGCCCGCCCAAGCGGTCAAGGGAAACGTCAAAAAAATCTGCAAGGCGCCAAGCAATTTCAAAAGTCGGTGCCGTGCGACCGTTCTCGTAGTTGTAGATGCTCGTGGCATCCACCCCAACAGCGTCGGCGACCTCCTGTTGGGTAACGCGCTTGCGAGCACGAAGCTCACGAAGGCATGCGGACATCTCTTCTTTGCTAAACGCCATTGACAACTCCTTTCATCTTCGGGAATGAGAGGGACTGAGGTTGAGCGCTGTCAACCTCAGCCGTAACATCTTCTATATAGAAGATGTTTTTTGGCTCTCTGCCTAATTACTGCCTTCAATATTACGGCTCTCTGCCTAGTTGTCAACAAAGATTTCAGTATTTGATTGAAATATTTGGCACTTTGCCTTAATTTCTTAGGTAGCAACGGGAGGAGGCCCAATGACAGAAGACACTCTTAGGAAGCAAATCGGCAAGAACATACAGTTGCTCAGAAAGTCTGCTGGCTTCAAAAGCGCCGCGGCGTTTGCGAAACATGCCGGATTTGAGGCAAGCCGTTACACGGAATACGAGCAAGGACGCCGCAGCATGGCATTTGATGCAGCCTGGAGAATTGCTGATGCTCTCAACTGCTCGCTAGACACCTTAGGGGGCAGGGAATGGTCCCCGATGGAGTCCCAGCAAAATCAGACGCATGAAGAGGGCGAGCTGATCACCTGCTACCGACGGAGCACCGAGAAGAGGCGCTCGAAGATCCTGGAGACGGCACGCGACCAGGCCGAGCTGTCCCAAAATCAGGCTACGGCGCCTGAAGGCGAAGGGCTGGAAGCGGATCAAGTAAGATCCGCGTAGCAAGGTCAGGAGGTACCCATGGGCCTTTTCAGCTCATTAGTTAAAGCGATTTTTACGAGCAATGGAGCGTCGACAAGTGCGCGCACTCCTTCCACGGAAGGCATGTCCGACTCTGCCGCCATGTCCGCACGAAATGGCAGGCACCCCGCCGCGCGCGTCATAGACATCGACGGCGATACTGAGAAAGTCATTTACACGTACCTCGGCGCCGTGTTTAAAGGGGTCAAAAAAGGAGCGGTGTTTTACGTGGCCCCGCTCGGATTTGACACGGTTATCCACAGCAAGTCGACCGGGACAACCACTGATAGCGGCGCATTTGGGGACACGCCTCTTGCCTATAAAGGTCGCACATTTGGGCTCACGCCTTCATGCCTAGGCTTTCTCAAGGGAATGGTCGCAGCCGGATTTAAGGTCCAGGTCAAAGTTAAGAAGATCGGAATGTACTCCGCGGGGATTCCCGAACTTGTCACCATGACCGCGGACCCGCAACTCCTGAAGCAGTGGTGGGAAAGACAAAAAATAACAACCGAGCCCGTCCCCTTCTCAGAAGAGAACGAACTACATATAAAAGAGGAACGATACAGGGCGAGGATTTCAGAAATCAGGCAAAACCGAACCGGAATCGAGCTCCATGAGACCTCAAGCGAAGTATGGATAGACGTTACGGAACGCAACTGGATCGCCGGAGCACCGCCAATAGGAGATCTCCGCTTTACACCGAACTTCGAGATAATCCCGACACCAAAGGGTTCATCCGCAAAGCCCCATATTAGGATCTTGGCGGGAAAGGAGCCACTCGTAGAGATAAACGCGAGCAGCCATAAGGTATACAAGCAGCTTACCGAATACAAAGAAAGGCAGTGCCGCGCCTGCTATATGTATGACTACTTCCAAGACAGCAGCAACGCAACGAAGCTATACCTCGTGTTTGACTAGACGAGAAAGATGAGAGACCGGCAGCAGGCATCCTCTCCGTCGGAGGGAAGGCCACGGGCTTCATCTAGACGCCCATGTACCCGATGAGGACCCATTGACCGGTCTGCGGGCACCTCACGGCACGCACGTCGTACTCGGATGCCAGGAAGTACGCGCACGGCCTGAGCGTCGCGAACGGGACGGGGCCCGCAGCGTCGTCCTTCACTCCCAGGGCGACGACCCTCACAGTGTCTCCGCGCTCCTGCGACACGAGCTCGTACCCAAGGCTCAGCGGAATGCCCGTGAGCCCGTCGTAGATCATAGTGTCGCAGGAATCGTCCTCGTACGTATATGCGCCGACGCTGTAGCGACCCATGGGTACCTCCGGGAGCGTAGATGGTGTTCATCACGATTATGACCCGCGGCGCGGCAGGGTTTTTAGGATTTTCCGAAAAAACCTCCAACGGCGCAGGCTCAGAAAACCCCGCCGCTGATTAAATATAATCCTTAATCGCGCTAATCTTTTATATACTTTATTACTTAGCTGTGCTAATATTTAATTGTCGAAAGGAGTTAGGCGGTGACTAAGAAGAGGGACCTCGAGCGGGAGCTGACCGAAGCGGGCTACGTAAAGCTCAGCGGCACCGGCGCCAAGCACGACAAGTTCCGCCGCGGGGACGTGACGGTGACAGTGCCCAGGCACCGGGAGATAAAGGAGACGACCGCGAGGGGAATCAGGAAGGAAGCGGGGCTGCTCTAGCCCCGCCCTCCCCTTCACCGCAGGAAAGGAGACCACCATGATCGTCATGCAGGAGTTCGAGGTCTACCCCGACCCCGAGGGCGGCTACGCCGTGGAGCCGTGCGGGCTCGCCGGGGCCACCGAGGGCGATACCTACGAGGAGGCCGTGGAGATGGCCGTCGACTGGCTGCGCGTCCACGCCCTGGCGGCACTGGAGCGCGGGGCGGAGTTCGAGGGCGGCGGGCTCGGCCATGCGCCCTCCCACGGCGGCACGGTCGTCACCGTCGCGACCAGCGTCGAGCTGTCCGACATCCCGGCCGTGACCGCAGCCGAGGCCGCCGAGATGCTCGGCGTGAGCACCGCGCGCGTGGCGCAGCTCTGCCGCGACGGGAGCCTGAGCAGCTGGAGGGTCGGCAACACCCGCATGGTGTCGCGCGACTCCATCGAGTACCGCATCGCGGCCAAGCCCGGGGCGGGCCGTCCGTGCAAGGCCACGGCGGAGGCGTAGCCCCAGCAGTGCGGGCTCGGCATCTAAACAAAAAGCCCCGTGCGGCAATCTTGGCGGATCCGCACGGGGCGTGCCCTCCGGCAAAAAGGGAAAGGCAGGACCATTATATGGCAACCAACGACAGTTCCAGGTCAAAACTCGGCTCGAAGCGCGAGGTGGCGCCCGGCAAGTGGGTGATCCGCGTGCAGGCGGGCTTCCGCGCGGACGGGCACGTGCGGCGCGTGTCGCGCACCGTGTACGGCACCGAGACCGAGGCCGACATCGCCATCGCCCAGCTCGCGCAGGAGCTCGGCGTGTCCCAGGCGGCGCACGCGGGCGTGACGCTCGACATGTACTACTGGGGAGTTTTCCGCGACTCCCCCAGCAACCGCGGCAAGCCGCGCTCAAAGGCGAGTCTGCGCGAGTACGACGGCCAGATGGAAAACTACATCTCCCCCGTGCTGGGGAGCATCGACATCTCCGAGATAACCCACGACATGATGCGAGGCTGCATCGAGCGCTCGGGCGCGCCTGCCAAGACCAAGACGACGCTGCGCGCCGTCATGCGCCGCGCCTTCGACGACGGATGGGTGACGGTGGAGCCCTTCCGCCGGCGCGTCATCGCGCCCAAGGCCAAGCAGGCGCCCGTGGAGCCGTGGAGCATCCCCGAGGCCGCCGAGGCGCTGCGCAGGCTCGCCGCCAGCGACGACCGCGCGGACCTGGTCATGAACGCCTACCTCATCCTGGGCCTGAGCGGACTGCGCAAGGAGGAGGCGCTGGCCGTGCGCCCGTGCGACCTCAAGGTCACCACGACCTACGACTTCGCCACAGGCCAGCCGACGGTCTCGGAGTACATCGAGGTCTGCCGCGCGTACACGGACGAGGACGGCGTGAAGGAGACCAAGAACACCCATTCCGTGCGCACCGTACCGGTTTTATTGGCAGGCCGCGAGCGCCTGCACCAGATCATGGACGAGTTGCGCCCGTCCATAACCGTCGAGGGCGGCACTTCGGTTACGGAGCAGGTGCGCGAGTGGAGCGGGCAGCGCATCGTCAACATGCGCGGCGACAACCTCGTGCGCGCCTGGCGGCGCATGTGCGCACGCCATGACCTGCGGTATATCCCTCCCAAGGCCCTGCGCCACACGTCCGAGACCATCATGGCGGCGACCGAGGTCGACCCCCTGAGCATCATGGACCTGCACGGCCATACGGACCTGGGGACAGATTACCGCCATTACATCAAACCGGGCCTCGCGGAGCGCGAGAAGGCCGCCAGGCAGGTCGGCCGCGCCCTGCAGATCGTCGAGGGCGGCGGCGCGGACGGCGGTTTTAATGGCACCGGTCGGGACGCCGAGACGCTCTAAAATGCATTTTCTAGGTCCGCTACCTGTAAAATGCATAAAACGCCCCCTGCCGCGCATAAACGGCAGGGGGCGTAAAACGCGAACGGTAACGGACGGTTATGATTCGGCTTCTCTGTAAACAAAAAAGGTCAGCGCCGAGGCGCTGACCTGTGCATTCTTTGGTGGGCCGTCAGGGGGTCGAACCCTGGACCTTGGGATTAAGAGTCCCCTGCTCTACCAACTGAGCTAACGACCCAAAGATAAGTCCGTTGTGGCGGACTTTAGAGGAGATATCGTGTGGTGGGCCGTCAGGGGGTCGAACCCTGGACCTTGGGATTAAGAGTCCCCTGCTCTACCAACTGAGCTAACGACCCGATATCAACACGAAGCAAGAACTGGGGTGGGTAAAGGGACTCGAACCCTCGACCTACGGGACCACAACCCGTCGCTCTAGCCAACTGAGCTACACCCACCGTGTCCTGTGCGCTTCGCGCTCGACTATTATTGCAAGGAACGCCACGCGATGCAAGCCCCAATTTTCAAGAATTTTGAAAAGAGTATTTCGAGACCATTTCAAGCAAATCCCACCGGTTTCATAGGAGTAAACTTGCCCCACCCTGAAGTTCGAAAGGACCGGCATGAAAGAACTCTCCAACCGCACGGCAACGTTTACCGATTCCGTCATCCGCCGCATGACGCGCATCTCCAATAAGTACGGCGCCGTCAATCTCTCGCAGGGCTTCCCCGACTTTGATCCCCCGGCGCAGCTGCTCGATAGCCTTAGCACCATCGCCACCGACCCCAAGCCGCTCTCCCACCAGTACTCCATCACCTGGGGCTCTCAGGCCATGCGCGAGGCGCTTGCCGCCAAGCAGGAGCACTTTATGGGCATGCCGATCAACCCCAACGAGAATATCGTGGTCACCTGCGGCTCCACCGAGGCCATGATGGCCACCATGATGACGGTCACGAACCCCAGCGACAAGGTCGTAATCTTCTCGCCGTTCTACGAGAACTACAGCGCTGACACCATTCTCTCGGGGGCTGAGCCCATCTATGTGCCGCTCAACCCGCCCACCTTTGACTTCGACCGTGAGGTCCTCGAGGCGGCCTTCCGCGACAACGATCCCAAAGCAATCGTCCTGTGCAACCCGTCCAACCCCTGCGGCAAGGTCTTTACCCGCGAGGAGCTCACCTTTATCGCCGAACTCTGCAAAAAGTACGACGCCTACTGCATCACCGACGAAGTCTACGAGCACATCGTCTACGCGCCCCACGAGCACGTGTACATGGCCACGCTGCCCGGCATGTTTGAGCGCACCATCAGCTGCAGCTCACTGTCTAAGACGTACTCCATCACCGGCTGGCGTCTGGGCTACACCATTGCCCCAGCCCAGATCACCGAGCGCATCAAGAAGGTCCACGACTTCCTCACCGTGGGTGCCGCCGCTCCCCTGCAGGAAGCCGTCGTCACCGCCCTCAACTTCGACGACAGCTATTACGATGAGGTCCTTGACCTCTATACCGCCAAGCGCGACCTGTTCTGCCAGGGACTCGACAGCATCGGTCTTGAGCATAACGTGCCGCAGGGCGCCTACTACGTGATGATGGATATCTCGGAGTTTGGCTATGACAGCGACCTCGACTTCTGCGAGGACCTCGCGTCTAAGGTGGGTGTGGGCGCTGTTCCCGGATCGAGCTTCTTCCGCGAGCCCGTCAACCATCTAATTCGCCTCCACTTTGCCAAGCGCGACGAAACGCTTATCGCCGCACTCGAAAACCTCAAGTCCCTGCGTGATAAAATCGAGCCACGCGGGTAAGGACGGACGGGCGGCTACAGTAACCAAAGAAGCGCCACACCGCCTGCCGCGTTGCGAAGCTTCTTTTTATAGCGCTTTCTTAAATGGTTTAGAGCGTTATACTTTAGAGAAGGAGCAACTCGTCCCAGAAAGAGGAACATTATGGCAGAGCAGCAGCTTATCGGAGCGCTCGAGGCCGGTGGCACCAAGATGGTCTGCGCCACGGGCTATGCGGACGGTACGGTCCTAGAGCGCGAGCGGATCGCGACCACGACTCCACAGGAGACCGTCGAGGCCGTCAACGCGTGGTTTGCGAACAAGGGCATCGCCGCGTTGGGCATCGGCGCGTTTGGCCCCACCGCGGTCAACCCCGCTTCGCCGCAGTACGGCAAGATCCTAGAGACCCCAAAGACGGCATGGCGCTACTTTGACCTGCTGGGCAGCATCCAAAACGAGCTCAATATCCCCTGCGGCTACGATACCGACGTCAACGTCGCCTGCCTGGGCGAGGTCACTTTTGGTTGCGCTCAGGGCTTCACCGATGTGGTCTACCTGACCATCGGCACCGGCGTGGGCGCCGGTGTGCTCTCGGGCGGCCAGCTTGTGCACGGCATGATGCACCCCGAGGCCGGTCACATCCTGGTCACGCGCGACCCGCGCGACACCATTGGCGAGCACAGCGCCTGCCCCTTCCATGACAGCTGCCTCGAGGGCCTCATCGCCGGCCCCGGTGTTAAAAAGCGCTGGAATGGCAAGAGCGCCGGAGAGATGGCCGATGACCCGGAGGCCATGGACCTGCTCGCCGGCTATCTGGCGCAGGCACTCATGACCTACATCCTGTGCTATGCGCCGCAGAAGATCGTCATCGGTGGCGGCGTGGCCGACCACACCCCCATCGTGCCGCTCGCGCGCAAGAAGTGCGCCGAGATGCTCAACGGCTACATCGTCACGCCCGAGATGGCCGACATCGATAACTACATCGTCAACAACAGCCTCGAGGGCAAGCAGGGCATTATGGGCTGCCTGGCCCTGGGCGCACAGGCGCTTCAGTAGCAGACGCACCCACGGGGCGTGGCACGCCCGGCAAATCCGACCTACGGAACAACGCCACCACGCCTCATATAAACCCCCAAATAAAAAAGGCCACCTAGGACCAAACAATACGTCCTAGGCGGCCTTTTTGGCGCACATCAGCGACCGTAAGAGATATCGGAGCACAACGCCCGTTGCCGCTCCACAGCAGTCGATCATCACATCGGTGATCATGCCGGCGCGTCCCGGCACAAAGAGTTGAATCGTCTCGTCGATCGAGGGAATCAGCAGCAGGAACACCGCCGTGGGCAGCAGCACGTCAAAGGTGCGCCGGCCCTCAAAATCAAACGCATGCGTTGCCAGGATGCCGAGCACCATATACTCGGTAAAATGCGCGCACTTGCGAACAACAAAGTTGGTCACCCATGCATATGGAAGTCCCACGCCGTGCAGGAAACCGCGGATAGCTTCCATGACCGTCAGGCTCAGCGAGCCCGACCCCGAGCCGGGAACCAGCGAATTGCCCCAGATCAAGAGTGCCATCAGGCAGGTCACGACCGCCCATTTTCGATTGATCTTAACCATGCAGAAGTTATGCCTCCGCGCGGAGCGGCGCGAAGCTGGCGGTACCGCCCTCGATAACGCTCAGATAGGCACGGCCCGTACGCTTGGCAGTAGAGGACTGCAGGCGCTCGATCTCTTCTTCTAGGATCTGATTGACGCGCTCGTGACGACGATTTTCCATAATGCCGGCGGCAATAGCCTCGGCCCGCTCGATGCTCTCGCGCGAGATACGGGCGGTATCCTCGGGGAACACAGCGCTGTGACGGCCGACATAGGCGGGGGCAGCAAGCTGAGGGGCAGCGACGGGAGCGGGGGCCGCAACAGGAGCAGGCTCGTCGATCTCATCCAGAATCGCGGTGGCGGCGGCCCACATGTCCTCGTGGCCCGAGTAGTCGGCCATGGGGACATCAACCTCGAGCGAGGCGTCCGGAAGGTCGCCGGTGTCAATGCGATCTTGGGCATCAATCGATGCGGTGATGACTGCAGGCTCATCGAGGTCATCGAGATCGATGCCCGCAGCACCGGAGATGATAGGCATGCTGGCGAGGTTTGCGTTGTACGGCGCAGCCTCAGCCGCCTGCTGCTGGGCAGGAGCGCCCCAAAGCGAGCTTTCGGCGGCACGGCGGGCGGCAACGGCCTCCTCATCCGCGGTCATGGCTTCATCAACGTACGAATTATCGGCAGAAGCGTTCACGTCCGCCGAGGTGGCGCTGCAGGCGTTATTGGCTGCGGCGTTGGCAACGAGTGCCACGAAAGCCGCCGTGCTGCCCGCAGGGGCGGCCTGGGAGCCAGACACGGCACGTGCCGCGGCGGCGATGTCATCGCGATTGAAGGAGCCAGTCTGCCCGCCATTGGTGAGCTCGTCGATGGCGACTTGATAGACGTCGCGCGAGCGTGCAGGGTCGCAGCTCACCGGCGAATCGTCGTCGAGTATACTGTCGATCATGGACCAAGCCTCCGCCTCGTCCATAGCATCTGCGGCTCGAGCGATGGTAGGGACACCATTATCGGCATGACGGCGCTGGAACGCACCGGTCAGGCCGGAAAGGAATGCCGAGGTAGACTGCTCCGACTGAGCCTGAGAAGCAGAAGCGGCAGCATAAGGAGTCGCATCCTGCTGCTGAGCTGGAATCGAGGCGGTCTTGAACTCGCTTTGATGCTGATTGAGATTGGCGGCACCGCCCATGGCATCGGGCTGGAACAGACGCTCTTCACGCTGCGCACGGTACTCGGAGATACCCAGCGAGGCGGCATAGATACCCACGCCCGCCACCGCGCCCACGGCAAAGGGAACCGCACCCGCCACGACCGTCTCGTTCACCGACGAAAACGGCAGCGTCGCGGCATACATAACCACGGGAGCGGCAAGGCCGATCCCGCACGAAAGTCCGGCAAGGACTGCTCGTTGTGTTGCATCAGAAGAAGCCATGAGCTCTCCCCATCTTCCAGCACCCAAATCGCATCATTCAGTTGGCTGCGCGAGAGAAGATGAAGCGGGGCTATGCCCCAAAGCAACGGTATATGGTTCGTTTCATCTGCGTTTTCCGTCGCGAAGCTTAAAAGCTATTATGCGAAACCGCCCTGTCGATTGCAAGCGACAATGTCGGATTGAAACGGGAAACCTGCTGCTTGCCTGTCTTATGGTCAAAAATAAGCGCGGAGCGGCGATATGGAAAAGGGCCGAGGCTCAAAGCCCCGACCCTTTATCGCATTGATGACTATCGCTGCGCGTGGATGACAACCTAGAACGTCTGCTCGTAGTCACTGTGCTTTTTGGCCGAACGCACCAGGAACTCCTGGTTGGTGTTGGTGCCCTTAAGACCCTTGATGAACGACGCGGCTGCGCGTTCGGTGTTGTTCATGCCGGCAAGAATGCGACGCAGGCCAAAGACAAACGGACGCATCTGCTCGTCGACCAACAGGTCCTCGTTACGCGTACCGGAGGCAACGGGATCGATAGCCGGGAAGATGCGGCGGTCGGCCAGGTCGCGGTCGAGCTTAAGCTCCATGTTGCCGGTGCCCTTGAACTCCTCAAAGATGACCTCGTCCATCTTGGAACCGGTGTCGATGAGGGCGGAGGCCAGGATGGTGAGCGAGCCACCGTTCTCGATATTACGGGCTGCGCCCAGGAAGCGCTTGGGCGGATACAGTGCCGCCGAATCGACGCCGCCCGAAAGGATGCGGCCTGAGGCGGGCGCCGCCAAGTTGTAGGCGCGGGCAAGACGCGTGATGGAGTCGAGCACCACCACAACATCGCCGCCCAGCTCAACAATGCGCTTGGCACGCTCGATGACGAGCTCGGCCACGCGGGTGTGGTTGTCGGCGGGCATATCGAAGGTCGACGCCACAACCTCGCCCTTGATAGAACGCTGCATATCGGTGACCTCTTCGGGGCGCTCGTCGACGAGCAGGCAGATGAGGTGCACCTCGGGGTTGTTAATCGAGATAGACTGGCAGATCTTCTTGAGGATCGTGGTCTTGCCGGCCTTGGGCGGCGACACGATCAGGCCACGCTGACCCTTGCCGATCGGCGACACGATGTCGATGGCGCGACCGGTAATGGAGTCCTTGCCGTGCTCCATGCGCAGCGGCTCGTTGGGATAGACCGGGGTGAGGTCGCCGAACTTGGGACGGTTGCGAATCTGCTCGGGGTCCAGACCGTTGACAGTCGTGATCTTGGCGAGGCCGGCGCGTTTGTCGCCGCCGCGCGAAGGACGCAGCGAGCCCTCGATGACATCGCCCGTGCGCAGACGCGCGGAGCGGATGAGGTAGGCAGGCACGAAGGCGTCGTCGTTGGACTTCATGTAGCCATGGGCGTGGATGATGCCGGAGCTGTCCGGGCGAATCTGCAGAATGCCCTTGATGTCGCGGAAGCCTTCGGCCTTCGCAGCGGTGGTGTAGATTTCCTCGACGAGCTCGGCCTTCTTCTTGCCGGTCGTCTCGATCTCGAACTCCTTGGCCTTTTCGCGCAGCTCGGCGACCTTCATGGCCGCGAGTTCCTCGCGCGAAAGCGTGGGCTCGGTGGGAGCGGCATTACGCTCCTTGTTGCGCTGCTTGCGATCTCGCTGGCGGTTGCGGCGGTCGTTGTTGCGGTCATCCTTGCGCTCGTTGCGCTCGTCGTTGCGCTTGTGCTGGCGACGGTTGGGGCGAGCGCTGTCTTCGCCCTCGGCGGGCGCGGCGCCATCGGTTGCGGCGGCGTCAACATTGGCCGCGGCGGCGTCATTGGCCTCGGCGCCGGTATCGACCTGCGCTTCGACATCAGCCTGCTGCTCGGCGGCCTTGGCCCTAGCGGACTTCTTACGGCCGCGCTTGGGTTTCTCGGACGCAGGCTGTTCGACGTCCTGAGGCTCGGCGACATCAGTCGATGCATCGGCGGTCGTCTCGGCGGAATCCTCGGACGCGCCCTTCTTAGCGGCTTTAGCCTTGGACGTGCGCTTAGCAGCGGTGCGACGGCTGCGACCGGGACGGACGTCGGCGGGCTCGGCATCGGCGGGAGCGGCCTCGGAAGTCGTAGCATCCTGGACGGGCGCGTCGGCAGCGGTTGCAGACTCGGCGGTCGCCGCAGCATCCCGAGCGGCGGCGGCTGCGGCTGCGGCCTTCTCGGCCTCGACGAAGGCCTTGGGCTTGCGACCGCGACGGTGCGGGCGCAAAGCCGGATCGACAACGGGAACTTCGCCGGCCTCGACAGGCGCAGCAGGCGATGTGCCCTCCCCTGCCGCGGAACGGACCGAAGCCTCAGTGAGCTCGGGGGTTACCTGTTCGGCAACCTGCTCGGCCTTAGCAGCCGTGCGACGGCGTGTGCGCGGTGCCGGCTTCTCGGTCGGCTGGTCGGAGGCAGGGGTCTCGGTGGCGGCAGGTGTCTCGGGCACAGACGGAGCTGCAAGCTCGGTCAGAGCCGCGGCCTCGCGCTCGGCAGCACGACGGCGGGCACGCACCACCTGAGCCTCGCTAATCTGCGCCAACGCACGTGCTTGCGCGACCTCATCGGAAATCGGCGCCGAGGAGTCTGTTGCAACGGTGCGCTTGACGCGCGTCGTGCGCGTGGTACGGCGCTTGGGCTTGGTGACCTCCTCGCCGTCAGCGGCAGGCTTGGCCGTGCGGCGCGTGCGCTTGGTCTTTGCCGGAGCAGCCTCCTCACCAGTTGCAGGCATGGCCTTCTCAGCCGCTGCAGGCGTAGGCGTAGAAGCAGCCTTAGGCGTCTCAGGAGCCGAGGCTTGCGCGGGCGCCGCGACCTGGCCCGACGCAACCGGTGCAGCGGGAGCGGCCTGCGTCGTCGTTATTTCGTTTTCTTGCTGTTGATCAGACACAGTGTTTGCTCAACTTTCTTTTCAAGCCCTGTGATCACATGCTCCCTGCATAAACCTTCAGGGCGGCTAAACAGTCTAGTTCCGTTCAAAACGACGGACATCATTGATCTGTATCGAGATGATTGCGTCAACTACGCAGCGTTAGTGTAACACAACCGCCGCCACCTGCAACTTAGTCATTGGGGACGTTCTTAAACGACTAGTCAAAAGCCTTGATTATCAACTTTATCCGAACACCTCCCACATTCAT
>NZ_QSTQ01000026.1:0-35181 GCF_003438275.1 Collinsella sp. OM07-12 | reverse complement strand
TCCCGAATCGGTGTTGCCTCCCGGCGCATTCCGCAGGGGGAGCGATATTTTGCAGCACGAAGTGCAAAGCAAAATATCGCTCATGCCCGAGGACGCGCCGGGAGGCAACACCGATTCGGGACCGGACATACGAATCTACCTGTGCAATTACAAATTCGTAAACTTTTTTGAAAAAAGTGCTTGCGCAGCTCTCGAAACATAGGTTATTATCTTCCTCGTTGAACGCGCGGGTCTAACAAAACGAACCGCGAATCAACAACATAGCATGTCGGAGTGGCGGAATTGGCAGACGCGCTAGCTTGAGGTGCTAGTGACCGCTTTTTGGTCATGCGGGTTCAAGTCCCGCCTCCGACACCATCGCATTTGAGGAGCCTCTTCGGAGGCTTTTTTGTTACCGATAGACGGTGAGGTTCACGATGGAAACGCTTGAGCGCAACGAGTGGGCAGACGTTGCCCAGTTGGTCGAGATCACGAGCGATGCGGTCATCATCTGCGAGTTCGACGGAACCATTTTGCATGTGAATAATCGATTGCTCGACCTGATGTGTGAAGAGCGTTCCGATGTGATCAATGGCGACGTTAAAGATCTCTTGTACTCTTCGGCATTTGAGCGCGCGACAGAGCACCGTCTTCCGTTTGAGACCAATGGAACCGAGAGCGAGTTGATGCTCAAGCTAAGCGACGGTTCCTTTATTCCCGTCCTCGTTCGTGCCGGCTCGGTTACACCGCCTCGCATCTTTGGCCGCCGCGCGCCGCGCGTTCTGGTGGCGCTCCATAGCATCGAAGAACAGTATTCGCACGACCGTCAGCTCAAGCGCGCACTTTCGGAGCTCAGGGTGGCGAATAAGCGTCTCTCGGGCACGTTGTCGGTCATTATGAGCACGGTAGGCTCCGATGAGCTGCCCAGTTTGCTGGATACCGTTTTGAACCAACTTGTAGGAACGCTCGATGCCTCGGGTGCTGCCATTTATTTTTCTGAGAGCGGCGGGTTTAAGCTTCGCGGCGTTTCTAAGGAGCTGCATGACAGCTACCTGCCCGAGTTTATGCCGTATGGCGCAGGCATCCCGACGTATGTGCTTCGCGAGTCGCGTGCGTGCCGCTTGTCGATTCAACAGGACCTGGAGGGCGATCGAGTCGCCTCGGGTATGTTCATGGACTTGGACAACCGTTCTAAGCACCTGCTACGCGTGCAAGATATGCCTCCATACCGTAGCGAGATCTGCCTTCCCGTGTTTTACGGTACTCAGGTTCTTGGCGTATTGGAGGTCGGTTGGAAACGTCCGCAGGCGCCGCTTGCCTATGACGTCAACGTGCTCGAAGTCATTTGCGATTACCTGTCCATTCAGCTGGTCGGCATGGCATCGAGCCTGCGTTCGCGTCGTACGGCAGAGCTCGGCCGCTCGCTCAATGTGCTGCGTGATGAGTTGTTTGCCTATCTTGATGATGCTGCTGCCGCCTCGCGTGCTGTGTCATCGGAAATCTGCGCCGTGCTCAATTGTCATTTCTGCCCCGTGGAGTATGATGCGGGCCTCGAATCCTATGTCATCGATTTTGAGGGCGGCAGTCGTGTGGCGTTGCCGGGCGATCCGGAGTCGCTCTTCTTTTCTGTCACGACGCCAGCGGCGCGCCTGGGGGCAACTTCTGATGGGTTCGAGACATCGGTGCTGGGCGGGACGAGCGCTGACGATCTTAAACACGTGCGTCTAACGCGTGTGGACGAATCCACGCCTATGGGTACATGGCTGAGGGCTCACGGCCTGCCGTGCCAGGGACTATATGTCGACTCTGGTATCGAGGCGGGGCGCTATCGCTCGGAGGCGGATGGCAAGCGAAGCAGCGATGCGATTGTTCCCGCTGATGTCGCCAAGGGGCCGACGACACGCGCCTTGCTGCTCCGCGATGGTAGCCAGGAGCCAATCGACGATCTTGAATACGACTACATGGTGCATTTGGCGCACGACTTTGAGTTGATCTATGAGGGCGAGTCTCAAAAGCGCGAAGAGCGCCATATCGCTCAGACGCTTCAGATTGGCATGAGAAATTCGCTTAGTGACGTTCCGGGTATCGCAACCGATTCGGTATACCTATCGGCAACGAATTCGGCGTTGGTCGGCGGCGACTTCTATACGCTTGTTCGTCTTCCCGACGATTGCGCCGTTATGATTTTGGGTGATGTGTCCGGCAAGGGAATCGAGGCGGCGTCGATGTCGGCGCTCGTTAAGACAGCGTTGACGGCTTATGCCTGGGAGGGCGCGGGGCCCGCACGCATGGCCCGCTCGCTCAATAGTATGCTCATGGGCTTTTCGAGGGTCGAGACGTTTGTGACGGCGTTTATCGCCAAGATCGATCTTAAAGCGGGCCGAGCTACCTATTGCTCGGCGGGACATCCTCCCACCATGGTCATCAGACCGTCGTCGACGCCGCTTGGCGGCACGGAAGCCCGAGGGGGAGAGGTGGAGCTCCTTGGGTGTCAATCGGGCGTAATCGGTGCCTTTGAAAGCATGGTGTACGAGACGGGCGCCTTTACGTTCGCTCCTGGTGACATGCTCTTTATGTATACCGACGGAACGATTGAAGCACGCGATCGCTCGGGTGCTTTCTTTGGCGAGCGGCGCCTTCGCGACCTTCTGCTCTCTGTCTCGGGTGAGGGCGTATCGGGAATCTGCGGTAAGGTCTTGGGCGAGCTTGACCGCTTTACCGAGTCGGCGCTGGACGATGACATCGCGCTGGTTTCCCTTGAATTTTTACGAGGTCGATCGTAGACCGCGACGCTTGACGGGCAAAATCTTCGCAGTTACAGATACGTATGCATCGAGCGAACTCTTTTGGGGAACCATGGTCGTATGAATGAGTGGAATGACATAGCGGTTTTGACGCCACCGGGCGATATCGACATCGCCTCGGTGACCGCGTTGCGCCGACGGTTGGATAATTTGATCGGCCGGGGCGTGCGTCGTGTTGTCATCAATTGCCAGACTGTGAGCTTCATCGATTCGACGGGCTTGGCGTTTTTGCTCACGCGTGCCAGGGAGCTCATGAGGCGCGAGGGCTTGCTTTCGCTTGTTAATGCGTCCGATGAGGTCGTTCGCTTTTTGGAGATTGCCCGACTTGTCGACATCCTCCATGTTGCAGGGCCGCCGCGCGAGTCAATTCCTGCCATTCCGGTGGGGGAGTTGCCGCGCTGGAGCAAGAGCGTCGAGGTGCGCCAGGGCATCGAGAATCTTCCGTACTACCGACACCGTATTGCCGAGCTGCTTGAATCGCTTCCGCTGCGTCGTGACGAGCGCTATGACGTCGCATTGGCATCGGGCGAGGCGCTGGGCAACGCGTATGACCATGCGGACGGTATCGGATGCATCCTGACGGTTCAGGCCTATGGCGATCGCGTCGTGATTGAGGTCGTCGACCGTGGGGCGGGCTATTCGATCGACGGGTCGAGTGAGCCGGTTACGACTGAGGAACGCGGGCGTGGAATCAAGCTCATGCGCATGTTGGTCGACAACGTGGAGGTTGCCCGTCGTACGGATGGTGCCGGTACGCGTGTTCGGATGGTCAAGCTGTTTAGCGGAACGTTGGAATCGTGCGCCTAGTAAATCGTTTTGACATGTTTATCTGCCAAGAGCATGTGGCGGACAACTTTTTTGAAAAAAGTACTTGCGTCTTTTGGGCAACTCGCGTAAATTAATAACCCGCAAGCGGACATGGCTCAGTTGGTAGAGCACAACCTTGCCAAGGTTGGGGTCGCGGGTTCGAGCCCCGTTGTCCGCTCCATTGCATTTCCGGACCGTCTCAAGCGGTCCTTTTTCGGCGAAGTGGCCAAGTGGTAAGGCAGAGGCCTGCAAAGCCTTTACCCCCGGTTCGAATCCGGGCTTCGCCTCCAGGCAACATCCGGGCGCTCCGGCGCCCGTTTTGTTTTACATATGCGGACATGGCTCAGTTGGTAGAGCACAACCTTGCCAAGGTTGGGGTCGCGGGTTCGAGCCCCGTTGTCCGCTCCAAGCGCAACAGCCCGACTACCACGGTAGCCGGGTTTTTTCGTACCCGTTGTTTCGTACCCGTTGCTTGGCCTCGAACTTTTTTCAAATTATTCGAAAATAGTTCTTGCATTTGGGTGGATCATCCCGTATATTAAATCCTTGCAGGCGGACATGGCTCAGTTGGTAGAGCACAACCTTGCCAAGGTTGGGGTCGCGGGTTCGAGCCCCGTTGTCCGCTCCATTTGGGCGTTTAGCTCAGGGGGAGAGCGCTTCCCTGACACGGAAGAGGTCAGAAGTTCAAATCTTCTAACGCCCACCAAATGTTCGCAGCTCAGAGGCTATGTCCTCTGGGCTGTTTTGTTTTGGTCGCCAAATCGCCGGCAAAAGGTACCTCGATTCATGAAAGAGCGGTTCTGAGCGTCTGTTTAGCCTTGTCATCTCAATCGAGTGGGGGTTGACCATTTTGAATATAACCGTACATCTCGTTGATGTTTCTGCGATCGATCTCGGCGAGACCGTTGATATGGCATTAATCGCGGGACGCTATGCCTTACGTGCTTCCAACGGTGATCTCCCAATTGCGTCTCGGAGGGAAGCTGCAGGCGTGGGTCTGCTGCTTCGCGACGCCCTGGGTGTCTTCGACGACACCCAGCTTGCGCGTTCTGCTTTCGGCAAGATCGAGCTTGCGGATGGGGAGGCGCCCTCTATTTCCATTTCACATGGCGGAAGCGTGGCCGTCCTCGCTGTTTCCGATGTTGCTCGGTCGGTTGGAGGACCTATTGGCGTGGATATCGAGGCGATCGATGAGATTGCTCCCGTTGCGGTTGGGCGTATGGTGAACGATGACGAGCGCGCGTGGATTAACGCTGCTCCCAATTTGCAAGAACGCAATCTTCGCATGAGTCAGACGTGGACGCGCATCGAGGCCATCCTCAAGGCTGAAGGCGTCGGGTTTTCGATTGACCCTCGCAAAGATGGCATGCCCGGCGGATGGAATACTTCGTCGGTGACATACGGTCGCTGCGTCATCTCTTGTGCGGCACGCTCTAAGCCTCGTATCGTCGTCAAGGAGCATGCCTTTCGGGTAGCATAGGAGCCAATCGCCAATAGGGAAGGCCGCCATGTCACTGAACGCTCAAAACGATATTGCTTCACGGATCGAGGATGCCGTCTTTGAACTTATGGCGACAACTCCGGTGCAGTCGATTAAGGTGGCCGAGGTACTTCGCCTTGCCCATACATCCAAATCGACGTTCTATCGCTGTTATCGCTCTGTCGATGATGTGGTTAAACGTTTTGAAGATGAGCTGCTCCAGAATATGCAGGACATCAATGATGTTGCGCTGGAGGCTCGCTTTGGCGATGCGCAGCTGGACCCTACGCCCACGATGATCAAGCGCATGGAGATCCTCAAGGCTAATCGCTCGAAAGTTTTGGCGCTTAACAGCGATAACGGCGACCCCGTGTTTGCTCACAAGGCAACGATCTTTATGCATGACTATTTTCGCAATCGGCTTCGCTCGACATTTTCCGATGAAACGGACCTCGACCTGTATCTAGCATTTGCGCTTGCGGGCCACCATAACCTCATTCAGTATTGGCTCGAGGCCCGGCCCGACCTTGAGGCGCGCACCGTTGCCGCCGCCCTCAATCGCATGTTCTACGCACCGCTCTTTGTCGACGATGCATCGCGTCATCGACACCCACGTATTCCCGATTTTGAAAGGCCAGTCGCGTGAGCGGTCGATATTTGGGGATAAACGGTTGTATTCAGGGCGAGTTTTAGATATCTCTGATCATTAGCTCAAATAATACGAGTCCGTTTATCTGCTATTTGGAACGCTTAGCCCCGATGCGTCCCATATGATGGGACACATCGGGGCTTTTTGTCTCACGTGTCTCGTTTAACCCCTCATAAACTAAAGCTACGTTCAAAAGAACCACTGCAGTAGTTCAACGTGTGACGGCACAGAAAAGCCGCGAGCGCTCTCTCACCTTCGCTCGCGGCCGGACTGCGCCATCACTCCGTACACCTTCACATGATTAGGATGTGATATTCAGTGGTTACGCTCGGAAAGAACATGCGCAGCGTCTCGATTGTAGGCGTGGGCTGCACCCCGTTCAAGGATTTTGAGGAGCATCCCGAGACCCAGGGTATTGGCGAGGGCGAGGCGTTTGGCTATGCGGCCCTCGAGGCAATTGCCGATGCCGGTCTTGAGCCCCGCGATATCGACTTTTTCTATCACGGCAGCGCCAATCCGTATCTCGTTGGCGATTGCATTACCCCCAACATGCAGGTTGCCGATTGGTTTGGCGTTCGTGCCAAGGGCTCCGTCCATCATTCCGAGGCTTGCTGCACGGGTTACGTCGCCCTTGAGCAGGCCGTGATGGCGGTTGCTTCCGGTGCTTACGACGTTGTCCTTACGGGTGCCTGCGATTTGGCTTCGACTCTTCCCGTCGAGCATATGCCCTCCCATATTCGTCAGGACTTTACGCTCGACGTCATGATTCCCTCGCTCGATAAGATCTATGACCGCGCGTATGGTCGCCCGCTCGACGGCGCCTTTGGCGTGTCGTTCGACAACTGGATCAACGAGTATTCGATGCAGTACGACCTTACCGCCGATCAGATTGATGACGCCCTGAACGGCCTTACCAAGAGCCTTCGCCGCGGTGCCGTCCTGAATCCCCTTGCCTGGTACGAGACTACGGTCGAGGAGGACGCGAAGGCAGCCGGGTTCGATACCGCCGACGAGTATCTCAAGAGCATGTATAACCCGCGCGTTACGCAGTACCTGCGTGTTACCGGCTTTGAGAAGAAATGCGACGGTGCCGCAGCTGTTGTCGTGATGCCCACGGAGAAGGCCAAGGCCATGGGCGTGCCGTATGCGCCTATTGAGGTTTTGGGTACGGGCGCTTCTGCGGTCGAGGCCGGCCTGCTTCACAACGAGCACTGGGCTACCGAGCTTGCCGCCAAGCAGGTCTACGACCTTACCGGCGTGAGCCCCGACGAGATCGACCTGTTTATGTGCAATGACTTCTTCCTTGCTTCCGAGATCGTCTCGGCTGAGGAGTGCGGCTATATTCCGCGCGGCGAGGCTTGGAAGTACGCGATCGATGGTCGCACCGCTTTTGACGGCGATAAGCCCATCAACCCGCACGGTGGTCGTTGCAACTTCGGTCACGCCCATGGTGCATCCGGCATCGCCGATATCGTTGAGGCCGTCAAGCAGATGCGTGGCGTCGCCGGTGCTACCCAGATGAAGAAGGTTCCCGAGACGGCGTTCCTGCGCGGTTTTGGCGGTTCTCAGAACGTGCGCTGCCAGATTCTTCGTACCGTCGCCTAAGCGACCGCGGTTTTCGATTTCCCATAAGGAGTATTCTCATGCAACTCAAAGATATGGAGCCCGTGGTCAAGAAGTTCTACACGGGTCTTGAAGAGGGCATCTATTGGGCGCGCCAATGCCCCGAGTGCGGAGCCGTCGAGTTTCCGCCCCACCTTGCCTGCAATGCCTGCGGCTATCACAAGACCGATTGGGTCCAGGTTTCCGGTCACGGCCATCTGATCGATTTTACCTTGCCTGGTCCGCAGAACGACAAGCCCTACCTTAAGGAGTATGGCAAGTACGCCTACGGCGCCGTTGATATCGACGAGGGTTCTCAGTACACCTACGTCATCTACGGCATTACCAAGAAGAAGGCCCCCGAGATTCGCGCCAAACTCATGGCGGGCGAGACCGTTGGCGTCCATGCCAAGGTCATCGACCGTCCGGGCTACAAGGAGCTTACGTTCGAGCTTGACGACTAAGTTTTCACCCTTGTAACAATTCGATTCCTCTCTTAGGCCACGGCGGGACCCATGTCTCCAGCCCGCCGTGGTCGCCCCTCTTTTTTATCTTAGAAAGGCTTTGCCATGAACGAAGAACTCACTCAGCAGATCTGCGATTTTGCCAAGTCCGCCTACAACTATGACGGCGATGTGACCCCCGAGACGACGTTCGAGACCCTGGGCAAGGGCTCGATGAAGATGATCGCCCTGACGTCCATGATCGAGAACGAGCTCGATGCCGAGGTTCCCGTTCGCGAGGTCATGGTCATGAAGACCATCGGCGAGCTTATCGAGCGCACTGCCGAAGAGATGGAGTAACTGCCATGGACCTGATGCAGACCCTGCGCGAGCAGGCTGCCGCCAAGCCTATGCGCGTTGCTTTTCCCGAGGGCGAAAACGAGACCATGATGCAGGCGGTCGCAAAGATCGCCGCCGAGCATCTTGCCGAATGCGTGCTGGTTGGCGACGGCGGTAAGCTCAAGGAGCTTGCCGACGAGCGTGGTATCTCCCTTGACGGCATCGAGATTGTCGATGTGACCGACGAGGAGGCGAACGCCGCTTGTTGCGAGCGCTACCTTTCTCATCCGGATTGCAAGTTTAAGCCCAAGGGCGCTGCGCGCCGTATGACGCGTCCGCTTGAGCGCGCCCTGATTTTGCAGGTGCTCGGCGATGTCGACGTTATGTTCGCCGGTATCGATAACGCTACGGGCGATATCATCCTGGCGGGTCAGGCCATCGTCGGTCTTGCTGACGGGGTGGACACTGTGAGCTCGTGCGGTATCGCCGACATTCCCAACTGGAACGGCGGCGAAGGTGGCCTTTTGGCTTTTGGCGATTCTGCCGTTTGCGTTGACCCCACGAGCGAGGAGCTTGCCTCGATCGCGATTTCGTCGAGCGAGACGGTGCGCTCTCTGACCGGATGGGATATCCGTTGCGCGTTGCTTTCGCATTCGACTGACGGTTCGATGGACAATGAACTTGTCGACAAAGTGCGCCGTGCTCGCGAGATTGCCAACGATCGCCGTCCCGATCTTGCCATCGACGGCGAGTTCCAGTTTGATTCGGCAATTAACCCCAAGGTTGCGGCCAAGAAGGTGCATCGTGAGTCCGCTGTTGCGGGCCAAGCCAACGTGGTCATCTGGCCCGATATCAACGTGGGCAATATCGGCGTCAAGATCATCCAGAATCTGACCGGCGCCAATGCTTACGGTCCCATGCTTCAGGGCTTCAAGAAGATCGTGTGCGATTGCTCGCGCTCTGCGCCCGTCGATGAGATCGTCGGCAACGTGGTGATGAGCTGCGTGCGCGCTCAGGCGCTTAAGGAGGCTTAAGGTATGTCCGATAAAAAGACTCCCTGGCGCATCCTGGTAATCAACCCGGGTTCCACTTCCACGAAGGTGGGCGTTTTTGAGGGCGATGAGTGCAAGCTCAGTAAGAACGTTGCGCACGATGCGAAGGACCTTGCCCAATTCGACGGGGTTTCGGCTCAGATGCCGTATCGCTGCGATCTGATTCTCGGGGCACTGGAGGAGGCGGGCCTAAAGCTCGAGGTCTTTGATGCTTTTGTCGGTCGCGGCGGTGGCTTGCTTTCGCTGCCCGGTGGTACGTATGCCATCAATGAGGTCATGCTCGAGCATGCTCGCGTTGGCGCAAATGGCATTCAACACCCGGCGCAGCTGGGACCCCAGATTGCCTACGAATTTGCCGTGAAATGTGGCAAGCCCGCCTTTGTGGTGAATCCTCCCGATACTGACGAGCTGTGCGACCTCGCACGTATGACGGGCATTAAGGGCGTGTATCGAAACGTGCATCTGCACGCCCTTAATCTCAAAGAGACCGCCATCCGCCATGCGGCAAAGCTCGGTCGCCCCTATGATGAGTGCAACTTCATCGTTTGCCATATTGGCGGCGGCATCTCTATCTCGGCTCATCTTAAGGGCAAGATGGTGGACGGCAACGACATCGTCGGCGGCGAGGGCCCCATGGCACCGACGCGCTGCGGATCGGTTCCCGCGATCGAGGTCGCAAAGTACACCGCGGAACACGGCCTTGATGTCGCCCGTGCCCATTGCATGAAGACCGGCGGTTTTGTCGATCTTTTGGGTACCTCCGATGCCATCGAGGTGTGCGAGCGTGCCGCTGCGGGCGATAAGGCTGCAGCTCGCGCCTGGGATGCAATGGTTTACCAAATCTGCAAGTGGATTGGCGAGATGGCCTGTGTGCTGAAGGGCGACGTCGACGGCATCTTGCTCGGAGGTGGCATGGTCCACAGCAAGGAGCTCGTTGCCTCGATTGAGGAATGCTGCTCTTGGATCGCCCCCGTGTCGGCTTATCCCGGCGAGTTTGAGCTCGAGGCGATGGCGTCTGGCGCTTGCCGCGTGCTCGATGGTGTCGAGGAAGCGCTCGTGTACAGCGGAGAACCCGTGTTCACCGGATTCAACGACTAATAGTGCTGTGTTTGGGGCGGCCGCTGGTGATGCCTGGCCGCTCCGACCTTTTTCTTTAAGTGTAAGGATGGATCATGGATAAAAGCAAGATCAAGTACCTGGTGGGCATTTATGCTGCCGCCATGTGCATTATGGGCATGTTGGTGCCCGTCCCCATCGTGGCCTCTGTCGCGGCGGCGTTTCCCAACGAGAACATCGCTGCCGTTCAGATGATTATCGGCATCATCCCGTTGATGATGGCGCTGTCCGCCATGCTCGTGTCTTCCCAGCTCGCTTCGCGCGTGTCCAAGAAGAAGACGACGCTCGTCGGTCACGTTATCGTGATGCTGGCAGGCGTCTCGGTGCTGGTGTTCCACGACTCGCTCGGCCAAGTCTTAGCGGCTTCTGCTGTCATGGGCCTTGGTCTCGGTGCCGTGCAGAATTCAACGGACGCTCTTATCGCGGATTACTTTGGCGGAAAGCAGCGTTCGTTTGTCATGGGCATCTACTCCACCTTTGTTGCTCTTGGCGGCATTATCTGGACCATGGTGTCCGGTATTTTGGGTTCCGCCGAATGGTTTCATAGCTATGCGGCGTACTTCATCATGATCATTTTCATCGTGATTGAGGCTGTTTGTCTTCCCGAGGGTCATCTTGAGCCCAAGCGCAAGGTCAATGTGTTTGCCAATATGCCTAAAGAGGTCGCGATTATCACGCTCATGAGCTTTGTGTTCGTACTCACGTTCCAGCTCTTCAGCTCCAACGTTTCGCTGCTTGTTGTGGGTCGCGGCTTTGGCGGTACCGTGGAGGCCGGTCTTGCCTCTACCGTTATGACCGTTGCCGGTATTGCGGCTGGTCTTTTGGTCGGTCCGCTGTTTGCCAAGTTTAAGAACCTGGCTATGCCGATTGCGTGGGGCGTGACGCTCGTTGGCCTGGGCCTGACGCTGGTTGCGCCCGCCTTTATGGTGCTGTGCGTTGCGGGCTTTGTCGTTGCGCTAGGCAAGGAGACCTACGTGCCGCTGGAGGGCAATTTTGCCGCCGGCAACTCTGCCCCCGAGGGACGTGCGTTTAACCTTGCCATTGGCATGGCCGGCATCAACTTTGGCATGGCACTGTCTCCCATTGTGTTTGAGGCCGTGACGTCGCCGTTTGGTGCGACGATTGACCAGAAGTTCATCGCCGGCATGATCGTCTGTGCGGCTTGTGTCGTCTTTGGCGCCATCAAGTATCGCAAACTCACCCCGGCCCAGCTTGCCGAGGCCGAGAAGATGGCGGCCGGCGGCGAGGCGGAGTAGCCGTTCGAGTAGTTGCTTTGCCGCACATCATGTTTTATCGGGGCCGCCGACATATGCCGGCGGCCTTCTTTCTATCAATGACTTTGAAAGGCTTACGGCTATGAAGTTACCTGTCAACCGCGTTACCGGTATTCTCAACGGCTTCTTTAACCCGCTATTGCTCTGCGCGTTTCTCCCCATCATTGAAGGGGCGCCCGGCTTGGATCTGACGAGCCCCACGGGCTTTTGGGGACAACTCATCGTGGCCACGGTGATCGCCGAGGTTCTGAGCGCACTCCCGCTGTTTGGCAAAACGGTTGGTATGTGCCTGGACTTTTTTGGTTTTGAGCGGGGGAGTGCGTCACACAAGATCGCCGGTACGGTCATCGGTGCCACGCTCCTTTTTATGGTAATCGGTTTTGGCGAGATTGCCTTCCGGGGAGGATTCGGAACGATTGAAGGCTGTACGTTCTTCGCGCGTTGGGCAGGTCTTGTCACAAAGGGGTGGGCTTTTGTGGTTATCGCCGGCGTGCTGCTCGATCCCTTTACAGCGGCTCTCGGCCGCATGGCAGCTCGCGAAGAGAAGAAATAGTTCCTCGTCTATCGAATGCCGGCGGACGGGGTGCCGGGGCTGCAGTCTTCCGAGCGTTTGCAGTCCTGTCACTCCGTCCGCCGGCATTCGACCGCAACATGTTGGTCAAGCATAATCTTTTGGATTCTTTTGGCGTGAGCGGCTTGGTTTTGGTAGGATTTGTCGGCGGCTTGACTAAGGGGGTTTTATAACTGCCATGCAGGTAGCCGTGTTGGTAACGTTTTACCGACTTGCCAAGAGCCCCTCATAATTTATGTGTCTGCAAAATGACCAATTGCTTTGACCTGCTAAAACACTATATGTTGTGTTTGATCTAAAAAAAGAATACAGGATATAGATGCGTCTTTGTCGTATGATAGATGGCGGACAGAGAACGAAGGCCTTAACTGCCTCTTTTGAACGTGTCCCCGAGCCGCTTGATCGGCTCCTGGGCATGTCCGCATGGAGGCATATGGTTTATCGAGAACACAGATTGCGCGACGGCGCCGCAAGACAGGGGCACGCCCTGCCGGGCATCGTTTGGCTCTGAAGCGCAATGAGACTACGACGCGAAAGAGGCAAGAGGATGAAGATCATCAAGCGCAGCGGCACCGAGGTCGTCTTTGACATCGAAAAGATCGTCAATGCCATCCGCGCCGCAAACTTGGAGGTCGAGGAGAGCTCTCGTCTAACCGACCGTCAGGTGGTTTATGCGGCACAAAACGTTGCCGAGGCATGTGAGAATGCCGGACACACCGTTTCGGTCGAGGAGATCCAGGATTTGGTCGAGGACGAGATCATGCGTCTCGACTGCTACGAGGTTGCCCGCCACTACATCATCTATCGCTATGTTCAGAGCCTGAAGCGCCAGAAGAACACGACCGATGACAAGATTCTGTCGCTCATCGAGTGCAACAACGAAGAGGTCAAGCAGGAGAACTCCAACAAGAACCCGACCGTCAATTCCGTCCAGCGTGACTACATGGCCGGCGAGATCTCCAAAGATCTGACTCAGCGTGTGCTGCTGCCCCAAGAGATCGTGGATGCCCACAATGAGGGCCTGATCCACTTCCACGATTCCGACTACTTTGCCCAGCACATGCATAACTGCGACCTTGTGAACCTGGAGGATATGCTCCAGAACGGTACTGTTATCTCGGGTACGCTGATTGAGAAGCCGCACAGCTTCTCGACGGCCTGCAACATCGCGACACAGATCATCGCCCAGGTTGCATCCTCCCAGTATGGCGGCCAGTCCATCTCGCTGACCCATCTCGCTCCCTTTGTTGAGGTGAGCCGTCAAAAGATTCGCGGCGAGGTCACCCGCGAGCTCGAGGAGCTCGGCGTTTCCGCATCCCCCGAAAAGGTCCGCGAGGTTGTTGAGGACCGTCTGCGTGACGAGATCCGTCGCGGCGTCCAGACGATTCAGTATCAGGTCGTGACCCTTATGACCACCAACGGTCAGGCGCCGTTCGTGACGGTCTTCATGTATCTCAACGAGGCTCGTTCAGCGCAGGAGAAGCACGACCTTGCCATGATTGTGGAGGAGACGCTCCGTCAGCGCTATGAGGGCGTTAAGAACGAGGCCGGCGTGTGGATCACTCCGGCGTTCCCCAAGCTTATCTACGTGCTCGAGGACGATAACGTTTACGAGGATTCCCCGTACTTCTACCTGACTCAGCTGGCTGCGAAGTGCACCGCCAAGCGCATGGTGCCCGACTACATCTCCGAGAAGAAGATGCGCGAGCTCAAGCTGTCGAAGGGCGAGACCGCGGGCAACGGCGACTGCTATACCTGCATGGGTTGCCGCAGCTTCCTGACGCCCGACCGCTCCGGTAACGGATTTAACAACGTGGCCAACGCGCTTAACTATGACCCGAACAAGCCCAAGTACTACGGTCGCTTTAACCAGGGCGTTGTGACCATCAACCTGCCCGATGTCGCGTTGAGCTCGCATCAGGACATGGATAAGTTCTGGAAGATCTTCGACGAACGTCTTGAGCTGTGCCATCGCGCCCTGCTGTGCCGTCATGAGCGTCTGATGGGTACGCTTTCGGATGCCGCACCGATTCTTTGGCAGTACGGCGCCCTGGCGCGTCTGAAGAAGGGCGAGACGATCGACAAACTGCTCGTGGGCGGATACTCCACCATCAGCCTGGGCTATGCCGGCCTGTATGAGTGCGTCAAGTACATGACGGGCCACAGCCACACCGAGAAGGAGGGCACGCCCTTTGCCATGGCCGTCATGCAGCGCATGAACGACAAGTGCGCCGAGTGGAAGGCGGAAAGCGATATTGACTTCTCGCTGTACGGGACCCCGCTTGAGTCGACGACCTACAAGTTCGCCAAGTGCCTACAGCGTCGTTTTGGCATCATCCCAGGCGTGACGGACAAGGGCTACATCACCAACAGTTACCACGTCCACGTGTCCGAGGAGATCGACGCATTCGACAAGCTCAAGTTCGAGGGCATGTTCCAGCAGCTTTCGCCGGGCGGTGCCATCTCCTATGTCGAGGTTCCCAACATGCAGGACAACCTCAAGGCTGTCATCCGCGTGATGCAGTACATCTACGACAACATCATGTACGCCGAGCTCAACACCAAGAGCGACTACTGCCAGGTGTGCGGCTACGATGGCGAGATCAAGATTGTCGAGGATGACGGCAAGCTGGTGTGGGAGTGCCCCAGCTGCGGCAACCGCGACCAGGAGAAGATGAACGTCGCCCGTCGTACGTGCGGCTACATCGGTACCCAGTTCTGGAATCAGGGTCGAACCGAGGAGATCCGCGACCGCGTGCTGCATCTCTAATAATCATCCCAGGCTGTCCCGTAGCGAGGCCCCGGACCTTTACTCGCTATTTCGGACAGTCCTGGCTCACGACGGAGGCGCCACTGGCGCCTCCTGTTCGTGCGGAACTCATATCGAGCAAAGGTCCGGGGCCTCGCTACGGGACAGCCAAGTTGATGTAGCTGAGATGCAGCATGCGGTCTGCTCACCCCTCGAAGTTCTTAGCGGAAATGAGTTGACTTGCAACAACGCTTTGCTTGCGATGACGGTTGAGCTGCAACCCAGTTTTTATTGGACCTCGAACCCTATGCTCGATGTTCGCTTCGTTCATTGAGTTACCCTTTGCATGAGGCCGGGACATATCGTCCCGCCCGCAGTTTCGCAGGCCGCAGGCCGAGAATGTTTGAGGACGGGATGATATGTCCCGGCCTCCCGGGAGAGTTACCTATGAACTATGCGAACATTAAGTATTTCGACATTGCTGATGGGGAAGGCGTCCGCACTTCTCTGTTTGTGAGCGGGTGCCGTCGTGGGTGCAAGAATTGCTTTAACTCCGTCGCGTGGGACTTTGCCGCGGGCGAGCCGTTCGATCGTGCCGTCGAGGACAAGATTATCGAGAGTCTCGATCATCCCTTTATTGACGGCCTGACGATTCTGGGCGGCGAGCCTATGGAGCCCGAGAATCAGGCGGGGCTCGTTGAGTTTGTTGAGCGTGTTCGTGCCGCTTATCCTGCGGGGTCAGGAAAGACCATTTGGTGTTTTACCGGCGACGTGCTCGAGGAGCTTATGCCGGGCGGTCGCCACCATACCGAGGCAACGGATCGTATCCTTGCCTGCCTCGATATGTTGGTGGATGGCCCGTTTGTTCAGGATCTGTACGATATCTCATTGCGCTTTAGGGGTTCGAGCAACCAGCGCGTGATCGATATGAACGCTACGCGTGCCCGTGCTGAGCGCGAGGGCGTTGCGCTTTGTGATGCGGTTGAACTTTGGCGTGATGATCCGGTCTATTCGACCCATACTATGTAGCTTGTGGTCGATGCCGGAGGGCGTGGTACCATAGCGCGAACGTGAAATCGGAAAAGTGAGGCCCAGATGGTCGATCAGGAAAAAGTCGAGGCCGCCATTAAGCTGTTGCTTGAGGGCATAGGCGAGGACCCAACTCGTGAGGGCCTGCTGGAGACCCCGGCGCGCGTTGCCCGTATGTATGGCGAGATTGCCGGCGGTATGGACCAGAGTGCCGAGGAGCATCTGTCCAAAACTTTTGCCGTCGCTTCGAACGATTTGGTTATCGAGCGCGACATCACGTTTTACTCGCTGTGCGAGCACCATCTGCTGCCGTTTTGTGGCAAGGCTGCGATCGGCTATATCCCTAACGGTCGCGTGGCTGGGCTTTCTAAGCTTGCTCGCACGGTTGAGGTCTACGCCCGCCGTCTGCAGCTGCAGGAGCAGCTGTGCGCGCAGGTTGCCGATGCCCTCATGGATTATCTCGCTCCCCAGGGAGCGATTGTGCTCATGGAAGCTGAGCATATGTGCATGACCATGCGCGGCGTGCAAAAGCCTGGCACCAAGACCGTGACGCTCGCTCGCCGCGGCGTCTTTGAGACCGATCCCGCGCTCGAGGAGCGGTTCTTTAGGATGCTGGGCCGCTAGCCATGAGAGTCGTCAACGACTTTACATCGAAGACCGATGAGGGAACGTCGCGTCGCGGCTTTATGGCTTCGGGCCTGGCCCCTTTTGGATCCATGCCTCGCATCGATTACATTTGTGCCAACGGGCTGTTCCGGCGGCACCTGGGCAATATTGCACAGCTGGAATCGGGGCGCATCTTCTGCCGCCACGGTATTGACCATCTTCTCGATGTCGCTCGCATTATGTGGATCAAGAATCTCGAGGAACAGCTCGAATTTGACCGCGAGGTCATCTACGCCACGGCACTTCTTCACGATATCGGCAAAGATGAACAGTATGAATCGGGTATATCCCATGATGTTGCAAGCGAGCGCGTCGCTGATGCAATACTCGCCGGCATGCCCGGTGACGTGGCGTTTGAGCCGGCCGATACCGCAGCCATTAAGACGGCCATTTTGGGCCATCGAAAGTTGCGCGTGAACAGCCAACCGCTTGAGCGTCTGCTCTATGCAGCCGACAAAGCGTCGCGTGCCTGCTTTGCATGCCCCGCGCGCAATGCTTGCAATTGGAGCGATGATAAAAAGAACCTGTCGATTCGCGTGTAGTTAGTTTGCGCGGTCGGGGTTCTAAACGAAGGAGACGATCGCGATGAGTAACAAGAAACTGCCCGAGAATGCAACCAAGGTTGAGGGTGCCGAGCTCGCCCGCCGTGGAAGGGGCGAAATATCCACCGCAACGGCGGTGCCTCACGTGAGCTATGACGATTTGCGCCATGCCGATCGTATTGTCATTGACGGCCTTGAGGTTTTTGCCAACCATGGCGTGTATCCCGAGGAGAACGCGCTGGGTCAGAAGTTCATCGTTTCTCTGGTGCTCTATGCCGACCTGCGCGCGGCGGGGGAGCACGATAACCTGGATGCCTCGATTGACTATGGCTCGGTGTGCCACGATGTCGATGGCTATCTGCGCGAGCATACGTTTAAACTCATCGAAGCGGCAGCCGAGGGGACAGCCCAGATGCTGCTACGTCGTTACCCCCTGCTGCTTGGTGTGCGCATCAAGCTCGATAAGCCGTGGGCTCCTGTTGGCCTGCCTCTGGCAAGCTGCGGCGTCGAGATCGAGCGCGTGCGCTAACCGGTTCTAATACGTCTCTATGGGTGGCTGCTTGAGCCGCTGCGACAGGGCTCTATTGTTGGGGCAGTACGTGTCGAGCAGGGTGTGGAACCGCTGGTTGTGGCTCGGCTCGAGTAGATGGACGAGCTCGTGGGCAACAACCATGTCGAGGCATTCGACAGGGTAGGCGGCGAGCTCGCGCGCGATGCGAATGGCGCCGGATTTGGGCGTGCAGGAGCCCCAGCGCGTCTTCATACTGCGCACGGAGGCGCGGGAGACGGCGACGCCCATTGCGATTTCGTATGCGTGCACAATATCGCGCAACGCTGCGGTGACCTCGGACGTATAGAGCTGGTCGATGTGGGTTTGGAGCTCGTCGGACGTTAGGCCGTCGAGGATTGCGCACCGCTTGGCCTGTGGGCCTTCGTTCGATTCGTCGGTACCCATAAAACTTGCGAAGGTGGCCTGCTTGGGCCGCGGTGCGGGTGATGCAAAGTTATGATCGAGCGCGTCCTGTACCGTGATGGGCTTGCCCCAAAGCGCAATGATGGACGAGGGACTGCGCGGCTCTCGCGCCGTCGCCTGACGTTGCTCGCGCTGGACAAGTCGGCTGATAATCCAGGCGCTGTTGCGCTTCACAAACGCTTCGATACGCTCGCGGCTGGCGCCGATCGGTGCGCTGGCGTGGACCTCGCCGCTCGATGTGACGCGTAGGTTGAAGTTCTTGACGCGCTTTTTGGTAACGACGACGGGGATGGGCGTCCCATCCGGTCGGGATACGGAAATCGTAAACTGCTGCGTCAAAAGCGGTCCTTCAGATTGGGGACGGGCTGGCATGTCGACCGTTCGGCATGCCGGCCCGCTCAGGGGATGTGAAATTAATAACGCTCAAAGAAGGCAAGTGCGTTGTCGCTGCAGAGCTTCTGCATCACGGTCTTGCCAAAGTGCTTGGAGAGCATGTTCTGGAATTCTGGCATCTTGCTGGCATCGGAGAGGAAGGCGGGTACCTTGGCGCCGTCCCAGTCGCCGCCGAGCGCGATGACGTCCTCGCCACCCAGGTCAAGCCAGTGTTCGATATGCGCCGCCAGCTGGTCGAAGGTGACGTCCGCGGCGGTCTCGTCGGTTGCGCTGTTGGATAGGAACTCGCTGCAGTAGTTGAGGCCGACGATGCCGCCCATGTCGCGAATGGTGCGGAACTGGTCGTCGGTGAGGTTGCGCTTGACGCCGCAGACGGTGCGGGAGTTGGAGTGGCTGGCGACGAAGGGGCGCGTGGCGCGGGCGACAACCTCGTTAAAGCACTCATCGTTGAGGTGGGAGACGTCGAGCACCATGCCGGCGTGCTCCATCTGCGTAAGCGCCTCGATGCCGGCGGCGGTGAGGCCGGCGTGGGTGTCGTGGCCGCTCGCGAGCGGTCCCTGCGCGTTCCAGCTAAGCGAGGACATGAGTACGCCCAGGCTCTTGAGCACTTCGATCAGCGCGGGGTCCTCGGCAAAGAACGTGGCGTTTTCGATGGTATGGATGCAGGCGACCTTGCCGTCTTTGAGCGCGGGGCGAATGTCTGCGGCGCTGCGCACGTTGACCATACGGTCGTGATTGAGCATGGCCTGGCCGCTCATGTGCGCCATGATCTGCGCCTGGAAACGCGCGGCGTGGGCGGCGGGAATCTCGTCGGGGACAAACGTGGCGAAGCACTGTGCCCACGGCGTGTTGCCGATCTTTGCGAGCGAGATGGCGCAGGCGTTGCCCTCGATGAGGTCGAAATCTTGCGGATGCGTTTCGTCGCCGGGGAAATAACCGTCGGTGCCGGCGGTAAAGCGCAGGTCGAGATCGAGCGTGGCCCAGCCGATGCGGTCGGCGGTGTCGCAGTGTAGGTCGAATACGGGATATGCCATGGTTCCTCCGGTTGCAGCGTTTCTTTGCAAACTGTCTTTGAATTGTATGACTAGGGTATAGTTAGCGCCATATGTTCACGGCGGCCCGCGTTGTGCGCCGCCCTTATCACGGAGGTTACCATGTCCAACCAGGGCAAGAAGGTCAAGACCCATTATCGCGGCACGCTCGACGACGGCACGCAGTTCGATAGCTCCTACGATCGCGGCGAGCCGCTGGAGTTCACCTGCGGCGCCGGTCAGATGATCAAGGGCTTCGACGCCGCTGTTGTCGACATGCAGGTGGGCGAGAAGAAGACCGTGCACATTCCTGCTGCCGATGCCTACGGCGAGCACAACCCCGAGATGGTTCTGACCTTCCCGGCCGAACAGGTTCCCGACATCGAGCAGATCGAGAAGGGCATGAAGCTCTTCCTGTCCACGCCGAGCGGTATGCCCGTCCCCGCCGTGGTCATCGACGTAACGCCCGAGGCCGTGACGCTCGACGCCAACCACGAGCTCGCCGGCAAGGACCTCAACTTTGATATCGAGCTCGTCGAGGTCGAGGACTAGTTGATGCCCGCGGACCTGGTAGCTACGGAGCGCTTGGGAAATCTCAACGACCCGTCCTATGAACTTTTGCTTCGTCGGGAGCTGGGCGGTGTCTTTGAGACTGACGAGCTGCTGCTCGATTGGGACCAGGCTGACACACGCGCGTTTGCGGGCATGACGGAGCTGGGGCGCACGGTGAATGTCCAGCTGGATGCCGCCGACGTTGAGCGCCTTGCCGACGGCGACGTGCTCGCTGTCGACCGCACGGGTGCGGTGCCCGTGGCGGTTGTCGTGCGTCTGCGTAGCGCCGAGGTCTATTTGGTCGAAATTGACCGCATGGACCCGATTGCGCTCGCGCATGCGTGCTGGGAGATCGGCAATATGCACGCGCCGCTTTTCCGAGGCGACTCGGACGAGCATACCGTGCGCATGTATACGCCGGTGCAGCCTGTTTTGGGCCGCATGCTCCGGGGTATTGAAGGCGTTCGGCTCTCGGTGGTTACCCGTGAACTCGATGCGGGCCGGCGCTTTGCGTCGAGTGCGGCGGATGCCGTTGTGAGTATGGCTCCAGACTTTACGATCGTAAAAAAGGCGCGCGATTAACGTGTGTATGAGTAAGACGGACTTTGAGAGGCAACTATTCAAAGTTCGTCTTTCTGTTGATGAGATGCTGTGGGGGAAAGCATATGGGTCTTGAAGGAATCAAGCTGATTGCATGCGATTTGGACGGCACGTTGCTGCATCCGGGGGAGCGCGAGCCGCGTTCCGAGGCCTTTGAGCTCATCGACGAACTGCATCGTCGCGGTATCGTGTTTATGCCGGCGAGCGGCCGTCAATATGCGAGCTTGCGCTATCTGTTTGCCCCGGTGGCCGATGAGCTCGCCTATGTATGCGAAAACGGAGCCCTGGTGATGAGCGAGGGGCGTGCCGTTGTCAAGCGTTCCATGGAGCGTAGCCTTGCTATGGATATCGCGAATGCCGTGGTTGCGTATCCCCATGCCGACGTGACCCTTTCGTGTGAGGGACACCTCTACACCATGAGCGGCAACGATGCGTTCGTCGACCATTTGCGCTATGAGGTCCACTGCGATGTGGCGGTGGTCGACCGCCCCGAGGACATCGACGAAGACGTCATTAAGATTGCCTTCCAGACGCCCGAGGCGGAGCAGCCGGCGGCGCTGGAGTATTTCGTGCGTCGCTTTAGCGACCGGGTCGATGTGATGACGTCGGGAACCGAATGGACGGACTTTATCGGCTTTGATTCGGGCAAGGGGTCCGCGCTTGCCGATTATGGCCGTGCGCTGGGGATCTCATCCAACGAGATGATGGCATTTGGCGACAATGAAAACGACCGCGACATGCTCAACGTGGTGGGTCATCCCTGCCTGATGGAGAACTGCAACCCCACTATGCGCGGTATCAATGACCGCGTCCGCTATGTGCGTACGGTCGAAGAAGAGCTGCATCGCTTGCTTGCTGAGTAGATATTTGGGACATGCCTAGAAATCTACTTTTGCCGTAATCGGTGGAAAGGTAGATTTTAAGGCATGTCCCAAAAACTACCTACAGTTAGGGCAGAGGCCCTCGAAGATCGTGTAGTGCGAGGTGACGTTCCAACCGATTTGTTCGGATGCCTTGGTATCGAGCTGGGCATCGAAGGGGAGCGGCACATCGATGACGCGGCCGCACGAGGTGCAGATGATATGCGCATGCGGCTCGATGGTGCGATCGAAACGGCTGCCGCCCGGCGTCTTGATGGAGAGAATCTCCCCGGCATCGGCCAAGAGGTTGAGGTTGCGGTACACCGTGCCGCGGCTGATCTTGTCGTCCTGTTCGCGCACGGCGTTGTAGATCTCATCGGCGGTGGGATGGTTATAGCTTTGGCGCACGGCATCAAGAACCAGCTTCCGCTGCTTGGTGTTTCTTCTTTGCACGGCCATGCGCCTCACCTCTTTTCCGTCACGGTAGGTAAGTAAATGATACCGTATTTAGCACACAATACTAATAGTGAGGGTCGAAACCATCTTCACCGGTAAGCGTGGCGCGGGCTTGTGCGTCCTCGAGGCGAAAACGAATGCCCATTCGCTCGTAGGAGGCGTGGAGTGCTTCGAGGTGAGACAGGATATTCGCAGGCGCGCCTTGTACCTCCATTTCGACCGAACCGTCTTCCATATTGCGTACCCAGCCGGTGAGTGCGTGTGCCTGTGCGAGATTGGTGTTGGTAAAGCGAAAGCCGACGCCCTGGACTTGGCCCTCCCACCGAAGAAAATAGCGCTGAGGGGCGTTTTGAGTGGCCGTGTCGCTTACCAACACCGTAAGCCTGCGCCGCAGTTCGAGCTCAACGCCGGACGGTTTTTGAGGCTCTCGATTGACGCCGGAGAAGAACTTGTCAAGAAAGCCCATCGCTAGGCCTGCTTCTCAGAGTCTGCGGGGAAGGCGATGCCGGCCTGCTGGCGCACGGCATCCATGATACCCAGCGAGACAAGCGTGACATCGCGATAGTGGCCAAGTTCATGGCGCCCGGCCGGCGTTTCCCAAATCTCTTCGTTGACGTTGTCGATGCCGCTGATGGCGGTGATAAAGTCGGCGAGCTCGTACTCCATGGTGTTATTCGATTTGGGCAGGTCGAGCACAATGCCGCTGTCATCCTGCTCGCGTGGGGCCTCGGTCGCCGATCCGCGCACGACGTCACCGCGATAGTCGATGCGTACGTTGCGGGGCGTGGACAGATGGTCGATCTGGATGGTGCCTCGCTCGCCTTCGATTTGCGAGGGCAGCAGGTCATTCGTGATCTTGGAATGCGCGAGTTCAACCGAGATGCGACCGCCGCCGTAACTGGCAAGGATGGAGCCGCAGCCGTCAATGGGCCCGTGCGTGAGCTTTTGCGTGGCAGGGTCGAGCAGCGTGGTCATGCTGGCGATGCCGGAGGGCATGCCGAAGATCTCGACCATGGGCTCGACGGTATAGACGCCGATGTCCATAAGGGAACCCGATGCCATGTGGCAGTCGAAGATATTGGTGGCGCGTCCTGCGAGAATCTCGTTGTAGCGCGAGGAGTACTTACCAAAGCGCAGCGAGGCGCGGCGAATGGGCGCGATTTCGCCCAGGGCGTCCTCGATGGCATGGAAGGCGGGGTCGTGGAGCGGGCGCATAGCCTCGAGGGCAACGACGCCGGCGGCCTCGGCGGCACGGAAGACCTCGAGCGCCTGTGCCTCGGTGGCGCAGAAGGGCTTTTCGACGATGACGTGCTTGCCACCGGCGATGCAGGCGAGCGCCTGTTTGTGGTGAAGTGCGTTGGGACTGCCAATATAGACGGCGTCGACGTCGTCGGCGGACGCAAGCTCGTCAAGTGCGGTGAAGTTACGCTCGCCGCCGTGCTTAGTGGTGAAGGCGGCGCCGCGATCTGCATCGCGCGAAAGCGTGCCCACAAACGCGGCTTGGTCGTTGGCGTTGACGACCTGGATAAAGTCGTCGGTAATCATGGATGTGCCGATGGTCGCTATACGCAGCATGTATCCCCCTCGTGCCGTTCGGTTTACAGGATGAGTGTAGCGCGAGGGGGCAGGAAATAGCGTGCGAAAACGCCGTTACAGGTCGCTCTCGATAAAGCCGGCGTCGATATCGAGGTTGCTGCCGTCGGCCGCCGTGGTGGCAAGCTCGTCGCAGCGCTCATTGAGCTCATGGCCGGCGTGGCCCTTAACCCAGATGAACTCCACTTTGTGCTTGCTCTTTGCGGTGAGCAGGCGCTCCCACAGATCGCGGTTCTTGACAGGCTGCTTGTTGGTGGTCTTCCAGCCGCGTTTTTTCCAGCCGTCGATCCAGTGCTTGTTAAAGGCGTTGACGACGTACTGCGAATCGGAATGGACTTCGACGTCGCAGGGGCGGTTGAGCGCCTCGAGTGCCACGATGACTGCCATGAGCTCCATGCGGTTGTTGGTGGTCTTGGCGTAGCCGCGTGAAAGCTCGGAGGTGAAGGTCTTGCCGGCGGGGTTGGTGTATTTGAGCACGGCGCCGTAGCCGCCGCGTCCCGGATTTGATCGGGCCGAGCCGTCGGTATGGATGATGACCTTCACATGGTTCCTTTCGTTAGGCGCTTCTCGCGTGGGTGTCCATTGTAGCGCCGCGTTCGGCGAGGGCTAGCAATCTATGATATCTATCCCGTCTCCAGATGGCTGGCTTTCGTGGATGATGCGGCCGAGCTCGTTGAGGTATTGCTGCAAGAGGGGAGAGGGCTTGCGCTCGTCGTGCATGATATAGCCCACATGCATCGTCGGGGCGTCTGCCAACGGGATCGATGCCATGCCCCATTGCATTTCATTGGAGAGGACGCCGGTCGACAAGGTGTAGCCGTTCGACGTGATGAGCAGGTTGGTGAGCGTTCCGCGGTCCGAGATGCGAATGTTTCGATCGCAGGGGATATAGCTAAACGGTTCCTCGGCGTAATAGAAGGAATTTGAGGTTCCCTGCTCAAAGCTGTAGCGCGTGTAGGGCGTGAGGTCGGCAAGCGATAGCTGGGCACGACGTGCGAGTGGGTGGCGTTCGCTCACGAAGACGTGGACTGTTGCATCGAAGAGGGGATGGAAGCTCGCGCGGGCGTCGGTAAAGGTCTTCTGCAGGACGCGGGCATTAAAGTCATCCAGATACAGAATGCCGATATCGCTGCGAAATGCGCGGACGTCGTCGATGATTTGCGACGTGGTGGTTTCGCGCATGATGAACTCGAACTTGCTGTCGCGGCAGCGCTCGACGACGTTGATAAAGGCCTCGACCGAAAAAGCGTAGTGCTGGGCCGAGATGGCAAGGCGCGCCTGGGGTGTGCCGCCGTCCTCGTAGCGGGCCTCGAGCATATCGGCCTGCTCTACGACCTGGCGCGCATAGCCCAAAAGCTCGGTGCCGTCGTTGGTGAGCGTGACGCCGCGGCTGGAGCGCGTGAAGATCTCCAGATGGAGCTCCTGCTCTAGGCTTTTGACGGCGTTGGAGATATTGGACTGCGCGGTATAGAGGCGCTGGGCTGCGGCGTTAATTGAGCCAGACTCCGCCACGGCGATAAGAAAACGAAGCTGCTGGAGGGTCATCGGCGCCCGTCCTTTCGATAGCTATCTAAAAAACCGATAACAGGTTAGCGCTTTTAAGTGATTGACCGAGCGATGCAACGCTCGTACTATTCAAAACACACAAATGCGGTAGGTAATTAAGACGACCACGGAACCAGGACGTCAAAAAGGGGGACCGCATATGCACTGCTTACCAAGACGAATGCCGGGCTCCTGTTTGCGCCCGTTGGCGTGATCAGGAGGCAGCGACTAACTTCTCTCACTCTTAGTTACTTTTTATTCGATCAAGGAGATCATCATGAGCCAGTTCATCAACAACCCCGAGCACACCTTTGGTTTCGACACCCTGCAGCTTCATGTCGGCCAGGAGAGCGCCGACCCCGCATCCGACGCCCGCGCTGTGCCTATCTACCAGACCACGAGCTATGTGTTCCGTAACTCCCAGCACGCCGCTGACCGCTTTGGTCTTGCCGACGCCGGTAACATCTACGGCCGTCTGACCAACTCCACTCAGGGCGTCTTTGAGGATCGCATCGCCGCGCTCGAGGGTGGCGTGGCTGGTCTCGCTGTCGCTTCGGGTGCTGCCGCCATCACCTATGCCCTGCAGGCCCTCGCCCAGGCCGGTGACCACGTGGTCGCCCAGAAGACCATCTACGGCGGTTCCTATAACCTGCTGGAGCACACGCTCTCCCAGTTTGGTGTCGAGACCACCTTTGTCGACGCCCACAACCTGGACGAGGTCGAGGGTGCCATTAAGGACAACACCACGGTTATCTACCTCGAGACGCTCGGCAACCCCAACTCCGATATCCCCAACATCGACGCCATCTCCGAGATCGCCAAGAAGCATGGCCTTCCGGTCGTCGTCGATAACACCTTCGGCACCCCGTATCTGTTCCGTCCGCTGGAGCACGGCGCCAACATCGTCGTTCACTCTGCGACCAAGTTTATCGGCGGCCACGGCACCTCGCTGGGCGGCGTGATCGTCGACGGTGGCAACTTTGACTGGAAGGCGAGCGGCAAGTATACACAGATTGCCGAGCCCAACCCCTCCTACCATGGCGTTTCGTTTGCCGAGGCTGCCGGCCCTGCCGCCTTCGCGACCTATGTCCGCGCCATCTTGCTGCGTGACGAGGGCGCCTGCATTAGCCCGTTTAACGCCTGGGTCCTGCTCCAGGGCACCGAGACCCTGTCGCTGCGCGTTGACCGTCATGTCGAGAACACCAAGAAGGTCGTTGAGTTCCTGGCTGGTGACAGCCACGTCGCCAAGGTAAACCACCCGAGCCTGCCTGAGCACCCCGATCACGAGCTCTATCAGAAGTACTTCCCCAACGGCGGCGCTTCGATCTTCACCTTTGAGATTAAGGGCGGCCAGGAGGCCGCCTGGAAGTTCATCGATCATCTGCAGGTGTTCTCGCTGCTCGCTAACGTGGCCGACGTTAAGTCGCTCGTCGTGCACCCGGCTACCACCACGCACTCCCAGCTCTCTGCCGAGGAGCTCGCCGAACAGAACATCACGCCCTCCACGATCCGTCTTTCCATCGGTACCGAGAACGCCGAGGATATCATTTGGGATCTGAAGCAGGCTTTCGCCGCGCTGGACGAGTAAGGCGACTTGTGCAAGGACCCCTTGCGACTCGATAGGTATAACTGCATAAAATGCCTGCTCAAGGCGCCTGCGCAAGCAATGGTTGCGCAGGCGCCTTTTTTGCATAGGGAAGGCGATATTACAGGGTTTTTGGCATGCTTTATGCATTCGAGTTGTGGAAAACTCCTGTTGAGAGGATGTGAGTTTTACGCAATTGACGTGCGCCTTTTGAGTAAAACCGCAGGTCGCGATTTGCTCGGGGTACTATGCAGCGCGATCGAATCACACACAGCTCAAACGCAGCAAAAACGCACTACGGAGGTTTCCAGCTACATGAGGATCGATTCACGAAAACCGAAAGCCGCCGCCCTTTCCGCCGCTCTGACCGTGGCACTTTTGGTGGGCGCCGGCGCAACCGATGCCCACGCCGCAACACTGTCCGATACGGTTGGATCTACGCCGTCCGAGACGACACTGGTACAGCCCGTTGACTATCGCGGCGATGGTTATGGCTCTATGCAGGAGTGGAACGCCTCGATGGAGGCCAAGCGCGATTCCTTGGAGATGCGCGCTCAGATCATTATGAATATGTATGGCGACTATGCTACCGATGACGAGCGCGCTGTGCTGCAGGGTTGCATCGACGGTGCGGGTAGCCTTTTGACGATGGGGGAGGTCGACGCCAGGTCGACCGAGCTCGATGAGCTGCGCACTGCGCTTGAGGATGCCAAGTGCGAAGCGCTCGAGGCTGCCGCGGCCGAAGCCGAGGCTGCCGAGGTCGCCCAGGCTTCGTACTACAACGCCGGTTACAATCCGTCCTACGCGTCTGCCGCGTCTTACGCGAACGGATCGGGCCTGACGCGCTCTGCGGGTGTAAATTACTACAACGGGCGTCGTGAGACCTATTACAGCAGCAACGTGCTTTATCACTATCGCACGGGCGAATGGACTCAGGATTCTGAGGGCTTTTGGCGCGATTCCGACGGCTATTACGTTGTTGCCGCGGGCGATATGGCCCAGGGCTCGACCTTTACGGGCTCCAAGGGTGATTGCAAGGTCTATGACTCCGGCTGCGCTGCCGGAACCACCGACTACTACACCGGTTGGTAATTATTCTGCATCACGGATATTTGGCGGATGGGCGTCTTTACCGAGCTTTAGGGCAACGTAAGGACGCCCGTTTTTTTGTGCGTGCTTGAGTTAACAGAGCGCTTACCGTGGCAGTACACCGCGCATATGGGAGCGGGGCACACTAAGTCATGAGAAGCAAGGTCTTTCCCGTGGAGGAAGTGGTCTCATGAACGCTCGAGATATCGCTATTGCCGCCGTTGCACTTGCGCTGGGTTGTCTTGGTCCTACAGCCGCGCTTGTCGCGGGCATGCAGGGCTTGTGCGGAGCTGCTCCTATCGTTGTGGGGGCCCTGATTGCTGTCGCTGCGCTGGGAAGCGCCGGCGTCGTCCTTTGCCGTGAGGATGAGGACGAGATGCGGGGCTCGCAACTCTAACAGCCGTGAAGCTGGTTTTAGCTATAGATGAAGCAGGAAACCGCCGCAAGTGGAATGTCCCTTGCGGCGGTTTTGCCGTTGAGTCTGTTGGCTGCGGTATGTCGAGCGCTACCAGCTGGCCTCGATTTCGCGGATGCGCGAATAGAGCCATTCGTTTTGCGGCACTTGGATATCATGCTTGGCCGCGAGGTGACAGATGGTACCCGCAAACTCCTCGACCTCGGTCTTGCGTCGTGCGATGCGGTCCTGTGCCATTGAGGGCATGCCGACGGGATCGAGCCCTTCGATGAGGTGCACCATCTGCGTCAGATCCGCTTCGGTGAGCTCGATGCCCTCGGCGTTGGCGACCGCAAGCGTCTCGCGCATGGCGGAGACAAAACTGCGGAGCTGCTCGGATCCCTGCTCCGTGGCGCTTCCGTAGGTGCCGCCGTAGGCCATGCAGGTTTGGTTGATGCCGTCGTTCAGCATGAGCTTGGCCCACATACGATGTGATATGTCGTGCTCGACGGTGTGGGCGATACTGCAACGCGTGTAGAGCTCGTCGATGGCGGTGACGGTTGCGAGCTCGGTGCCTGCTGCCGCGCCAAAGCGGATTTCGCCGGCATTGGCATAGGTGAGCTCTCCGTTGAGGAATACGGCGTCCATGCCCTGGCAGATGCCCAGGACGGTGTGCTTCCAGCCAAAGCGTTCGGCAATCTTTTGTTCGCTCGTGACGCCGTTGCACAGTGACGCAATCAGCGTGTCGGGACCCACGACGCTTTCCATGGTTTTGAGTGCCATATCGAGCCCGGTTGTCTTGACAGTGAGAATGACCAGGTCGACGGGCGTCGCCTCGCTCGCGCGGACGGACTTGAGCGCGCAGGGCTTGCCGTTGATATTGAGCGCATCGCCCGCGTGGCGCTCAAAGCGTGCGTCGTCCATGACATATTCAACAGCGTCGTTGCCGAGCGCTTGGGCGATCATGCTGCCGTAGAGTAGGCCGACACCGCCCTTGCCGATGAAGGCGACCTTGTTGATCTGCATATGAATCATCTCCCCATAAAAAGGCGCCCACGTACGGGGCGCCTGATGGATTGTATGCTGTCGGGGTATGTTGTGTGCGCCGGATAGCGGTATTTAGAAGAACGAACGCATGGGAACACGGGAACTTATGACGCGGGGCAGACCGCAAAGACGCGTGCGGGGTATCCGACGCCATCACGCACTTTGGGGAAGGTGCAGAAGATGACAGCACCCGTGGCGGGAAGCTCATCCAGATGATCCATGACCTCGATTTGGTAACGGTCGACCGAAAGGATGTATTGCTCGCCCGGGTAAGGGTAGGCGTCCTCGCGCGTGGTCACGCCCGGCTCCTTTCATCGGGCTTTTTGCTGATGTTAAAGCGGTGCCGTGACGGCTCGATTTCTGCTGCGTTACGATACGTTCTCGATTGCGATTCCACGATGTTTCGGCTGCGTGACCATTGTGTTTCTCCTTGCCGGGGCGCTTATGGCGAAGGGAGGGTCTGTGCAATACCGCGTTGACCCCAAAAGTGGTAACCGATTATCCGCTCTCGGTCTGGGCTGTATGAGATTTCCCGGTGCACCGGGTCATCCGGACGCGAAGGCGGCCGACGCCATCATTTCCCGTGCGGTGGGGCAGGGGATTAATTACCTGGATACCGCATATCTCTATCCCGGCAACGAGACATGCGTGGGCGCTTCGCTTGAGCGTTTGGGGCTGCGTGACCAGGTGCTGCTGGCGACCAAGCTGCCGCACGCTTCGTGTGCATGCACCGGGGATTTCGACCGTTTCTTTGACGAGCAGCTGCGTCGTCTGCGGACCGACCATATCGACTATTACCTTATGCATAACATCACCTCGCCCGTCCAGTGGGAACGTGTGGTGGCGTTGGGCGTCGAGGATTGGATCGCGCGCCAAAAGGCGTCGGGGCGCATTCGCCAGATTGGTTTTTCGTATCACGGCAGCGCGGCGGATTTCTTGACGATGCTCGACGCATACGATTGGGATTTTTGCCAGATACAGTACAACTATGCCGGCGAGCGCTACCAAGCGGGAACGGCAGGACTCATGGCGGCTGCGGAGCGCGGGCTCGCGGTGTTTGTGATGGAGCCGCTGCTAGGCGGGCGTCTGGCGGGCAAGCTGCCGCCGCGGGCCCGCGCTGTGCTCGAGAGCGTCCGTGATCCGCATTTGCGCACCCCTGCCGCCTGGGGGCTTTCGTGGGTGTGGAACCATCCTCAGGTGACGATGCTGCTATCGGGTATGACCGATACCGCGCAGGTGGATGAGAACGCGGCGTTGGCCGATCGGGCCCTGCCGGATTCGATGACAGCTACTCAGCTCGATGCCATCGCGCACGTGCTGACGGAGTTTGAAAAATCGAATCGCGTGCCCTGCACGGGATGTGGCTATTGCATGCCGTGTCCTAAAGGCATCAATATCCCTGGATGTTTTGCCGCCTACAACGCAAGCTATGCGCACAGCTGGTTTACGGGTCTATCGCAGTACTTTACGGCGAGCGCGGTGCGCACAAGCGAGCCCAAGTTGGTGAGCAATTGCGTCAAATGCGGCAAATGCGCGCGGCATTGTCCGCAGCACATCGATATCCCCGGGCGCTTGGACGCCGTACGCCGCCGTTTTCAGCCCGGCCCCGTGACGGCGGCGCTTAGGGCCTTCGGCAAAACGCGCTCCTCATGACCCTTTTATAACGTGCGGTGGAATACGGTCTGTTTGCGCCAAAATAAGGCATCAATAGACCGTATTTCACCGCAACTGATGAGGGGGAGCTGGGGATGCTGACGATCGGGTGTCACCTATCCACGACGAAGGGCTATCGGGCAATGGGGGAGACGGCGCTGTCCATTGGCGCCAATACCTTTGCATTCTTTACGCGCAACCCGCGCGGCGGCAAGGCGAAAGACCTTGACATGGATGACGTGGCAGCCCTGCGCGAGCTTATGGAGCAAAACGATTTTGGTCCGCTCGTGGCACACGCCCCGTATACCTATAACCCCTGTTCTGCCAAAGAGCGGGCGCGCGAGTTTGCCTTGGAGGCAATGGCCGAGGACTTGCAGCGCCTGGAAGCGCTGCCCGGCAACTACTACAACTTCCACCCCGGCGCGCATGTGGGGCAGGGGACTGATGCCGGCATTCAGATGATCGTCGACACCTTGTGTCAGGTGATGTTTGAGGGGCAGCAGACGACGGTGCTGCTCGAGACCATGGCGGGAAAGGGTACCGAGGTGGGCCGTAGCTTTGAGGAGCTGGCGCTCATCATCCAGGGCGTTGCCGGCAAACGCCCCGAGCTGTCGGTCAAGTTGGGCGTTTGCCTAGACACCTGCCATGTGAGCGATGCCGGCTACGACATCATCCATGATCTGGACGGCGTACTCGACGAGTTCGACCGCGTGGTGGGTATCGACCGCTTGCGTGCCGTACACATCAACGATTCGAAGAACCCCTGTGGCGCCCATAAAGATCGTCACGAGTGCATCGGTAAGGGCTACCTTGGTAGCGAGGAGCTTGGCGGCGGTATGCAGGTTATGCAGAATATTGTATCGAATGACCGTCTGCGTGCGTTGCCTTTCATTTTGGAGACACCGAACGAACTTGCAGGTTATGCGGCTGAAATAAAACTCTTAAGGTCTTTGCGCAGTAATTAACAGCCACAAAGTGGGTGTTTCATTCACGTTATGGGCTTGTTTCAATCAGTTTTCTCATTGCAGATTCCTACAAGCGGGTGCATAATAGCCAACAGTTTTTGCAGACCTCTGAATCAAACGGGGTCACTGGAAGGAGACTGATTATGAAGCTCAAGAAGCTTGGCGCGTTTGCAGCCACGGGCGCCATGGCGCTCGCCCTTGCTCTGACGGGCTGCGGCTCGTCCAACGCCACCTCTGGTTCCGATGCCGGTTCCAACGGCTCTGACGACGTGAAGGTCGAGAAGGTCGACGGCTCCAAGGAGTATGCGCTCGTCAAGGACGGCACGCTGACCGTCGGCACCTCTGCCGAATACGCTCCGTTTGAGTATAAGGACGACAACGGCGACTATCAGGGCTTTGACCTTGAGCTCATCAAGGCTATCGCCGACAAGCTGGGCCTGGATGTCGAGTATGTCAACAATGACTTCGACACGCTGGTTCCGGGTGTCGCTTCGGGCGCCAAGTATGACGTCTCCATCGCGGCTATCACCAACACGCCCGAGCGTGAGAAGGAAGTCGCTTTCTCCGACTCCTACTACATGGATGACCAGGCTATCGTGACCAAGGTCGATAACACCGACATCACGGCTGACAATTACAGCGAGAAGCTCAATAACGCCGACGCTACGATTATCGTCCAGTCCGGCTCGACCGCCGAGGCCTTTGCCCAGGAGAACTTCCCCAAGGCCAAGATTGTTCCCTACAAGGACGCCACCGAGTGCTTCAGCGCCCTGCAGTCTGATAAGGGCGATGCCGTAGTCACCAACCGCTCCGTCGCCAGCCAGCTGACCGCCGAGCAGTTCAACACCTGCCAGACCATCAAGCAGATCAGCACTGGCGAGGAGTACGCCATCGCCGTCAATCAGGGCAACACCAAGCTCAAGGACGACATCAACCAGGCCATCAAGGACCTGACCGATGACGGTACCGTTGACGCTCTCATGGCTAAGTACAACATCAAGTAAATTAATGCTTGATTGCGTGCGGGCCCTTTCCGTTTTGCGGAGAGGGCCTTTGCGCTTCTCTCGACGGAGAGCGTTTCCGTCTTGTTTTGCAGGCAACTTCTACGATAGGAGCCACCTTGTCTCGATTGAACAAAGGGACCGCGGAGCAGCGTTCTCCACGGTCCGCCTTGCTCCAAAAGCTAGCCTGCGCCATGGCCGTGGCGCTCGCGCTGGTGTGTGCGGGGACATATGCACCCTCGACCGCCCAGGCGCTTGAGACCGCAAAGATCACTGCCCGACCCAACACCGGCTCGGGCAGCGATGTGGTCGGCGGCACCGAGACGCGCATTACCTGGGAAGTCCAGGCCGATGCCGACGAGGAGCTGAGCGGTCTTTCGCTGACGTTTGTCGATGGCACGACGTTTAGTGCCGACGATACGCGCCTGACGATGCTTTCGGGCGAGGACCTTATGGACCGTACCCCCATGAAGCCCACGTGCAAGGCGGATGGCCAGACGCTCAAGATCGACTTTGGCGAGACGGCGCCTGCCGGCGGCTTTTTCCGTGTCGAGGTTTACGGCGTGACCTTCCCCGTCGAGGGCGGCGACGAGGCCTTTAGCGGAACCTATACCCTGGCCGACGGCTCAACCAAGAAGATTTCCAAGATGTCCTCGGTGGAGATCAAGAGTGTGACGGCTTTCGATAACTTCCTGGCCGACCTTAAAGAGCAGCCGTGGGTCGAGGCTTGGAACTCCAATATGTTCCTGCGCCTGTTCCTGAACCCGGTCATTTTGGTCCAGAGCCTGCCGATCGTCTTTAAGGGCTTCCTCATGTCGCTCTCGATCGTGCTTGTGGCGTTTCCGTTGGCAATTCCCTTTGGCTTCGCCCTGTCGCTCATGCGCATCTCCAAGTCGCGCATCCTGCGTTGCCTTGCCGGCATCTACGTGAATATCATCCGCGGTACGCCGGCGTTCCTGCAGATCTATATCGCGTTCTTTGGCCTGCCGCTGGCCGGCGTCAAGGTAGATGATTATGCCCTGGGCGTCATCGTCATGGCCATGAACTCGTCTGCGTACCTGTGCGAGATCTTCCGTGCCGGTATTCAGTCGATCCCCAAGGGTCAAAACGAGGCTGCTCGCTCGCTGGGCATGAATGCCTTCCAGACGTTGCTCTACGTTATGATTCCGCAGACGTTCCGCAATGTCCTGCCTACGCTGACCAGCGAGTTTATCCTGCTTTACAAGGATACGTCGCTGCTTGCCGCCGTGGGCGTGGTCGAGATCGTCATGAACGCCCGCACCATCGTGGCTACGACGGGATCCATTACGCCGTATGTGGTTGCCGCCCTGTTCTATCTGGTCATCACCCTGCCGCTTGCCCGCTTGGTGAGCGGTCTTGAGGCGAGGCTTTTGGGTACGGCTGAAGTCAAGAAGAAGCGTCCCGCCAAGAGCGCCGGACAGGTCGTCGCGACGCCCGCCGATCACATCGCCGGTCTGTAAGGAGGTCCTATCATGAGCGAAACCAATAACTCGAACGAGGTCGTCGTCAGCATCAAGAATCTCCAGAAGGCCTTTGGCGATAACGTGGTCCTGCGCGACATCGATCTGGATGTGCACAAGGGTGAGGTCGTCGTGGTCCTGGGCCCCTCGGGCTCGGGTAAGTCGACGATGCTTCGCTGCATCAATCGCCTGGAGCATCCCACGAGCGGCTCGATTGTCGTTGAGGGCGTGGATGTGTGTGCCAAGGGCGTCGACCTCAATAAGGTACGCACGCACTTGGGCATGGTGTTTCAGCAGTTCAATCTGTTCCCGCACCTGTCGGTCAAAAAGAACGTCATGCTTGCGCAGCAAAAGGTGCTCAAGCGCAGTAAGGAAGAGGCCGAGAAGATCGCCATCGAAGAGTTGACCAAGGTCGGTCTTGCCGAGCGCATCGACTTTATGCCGAGCCAGCTTTCGGGCGGCCAGCAGCAGCGCGTGGCGATCGCCCGCGCCCTGTCGATGAACCCGCACGTGATGCTCTTTGACGAGGCGACGTCGGCACTCGACCCCGAGCTTGTCCGCGACGTATTGGGCGTTATGCGCGACCTGGCCCGCGACGGCATGACCATGATCGTCGTGACGCACGAGATGGGCTTTGCCCGCGACGTTGCCGATCGCGTCGTCTTTATGGACGGCGGCGTTATCGTGGAAGAGGGCACGCCGAGTGAGGTCTTCGACCATCCCAAGAGCGAGCGTACCAAGGCGTTTTTGGGCAATATCTCGTAGCGGCGCGTCGAAGTTGTCGATATCACAAACGGGGACCGGATAGTATCCGGCCCCCGTTTTTGTTCAAGACTTTAGTCTGCTGGCCGCGCAGCGGCC